>CAXTFP010000205.1:0-6207 GCA_964243135.1 uncultured Lichenihabitans sp. | reverse complement strand
GGGCCGGGCGGGCCGCGGCCCCCGCCATCGCGGCCTCGCCCGCGGGGTCGAGCGGCTCGTCGCGGGGGAAGCGCGCCGCGCGGGTCGCCGGGGTCGGGGCGTGGCAGATCAGGGTCAGGCGGGTGGGCAAGGCCGGAACTCATCTGCGCGTCGTGGTGGCGATGGGGTGAATCGGCTTACTGGGCGCCGTCGTCCGCATCGTCAACAAGTACATACGGAGGACATCTCCACGGGCTGAGTTTTCAGACCGATGACTTAACGACGCTTCTTTATCGAAAAACAACGAACCTCTGGCATTCAACCTCATAGACCCCGGATCCGGGGAAGCGCTCCAGGCCGTGAGGACGTGTCAGTCGATGAGATTTCATCCGACCCGGTCAGGTTTCGGCGCGGTCAGCGACGCGGCTTCGGCCCGCGCCCGCGCCGGTACACGGGTCGGCCGTTTTCTCCTGCCTGTCGCCGCGACGGTGGAGCGCTTCAGGTCGGCCCGCCGCGGCGCCGTGGCGATCGAATTCGCCCTGGTCGGCATGCCGTTCTTTCTGCTGATCTGCAGCATTATGATGGTCGGCTTCGTGCTGTTCTGTACCTCGACGCTCGATTATGCCACGCAGAGGGCCGCGCGTCAGATCATGGTCGGGACGTCCCAGACCGCCAGCCTGACGGCCGCGCAGTTCCGCACCAACGTAGTTTGCTCCTCCCTGCCGCCGGCGATGTTCGACTGCACCAAGGTGGTGGTCGACCTGAAGACCGTGACGGAGTCCAAGGAACCGACGGACTGGTACGACTTCGTCAAGCCCAACTCGTCGTCGCTCATCGCTCCGCCCACGGACAATTCACAGGCGAGCTTCTGCATGGGTGCCGGAAACACCTATCAGGTGCTGAGGGTGGTGTATCCGTTGCCCACCTACCTGGCCGTCTTCACCACCTCGCCGAGCATCGTGCAGGGCCAGTTCATCGTGCAATCGACGGCAGCCTTCAAGAACGAGCCGTTCCAGGGCGGGACATCGTCGGGGTGTTGAGCATGATCCATCGGCATCAGCCCTCCGGCGACGCACCCCCGGAGATTCTGGCGGGACGGGCCGGCCCGGGGCGGGCGGGCGCGTCTCGTCTCCTCGCCCCTCTCCGGTGCGGGGCATCCCTGGCGGCGGTCCGTCGGCTCACAGTCCGCTTCGCGCGGGCGAGGGAAGGCGTCGCGGCCATCGAATTCGCGATGGTCGCCCCGTTCCTGATCACGCTCTACCTCGGCGGCTTCGAGATCAGCCGATACGTCAAGACCGCGCGCAAGGTCACCTACGTGGCCAATTCCGTGGCCCAGATGTTGGCCCAGAACACATCGGGGACCGTCACAGACACCGATCTTCACTTCTTCGTCGATAGCGCCATCGTGACGTTCCCGGACGTCCTGAGCAACTCCTACGCGGCGGGTATCCCCTGGTATCAGGACATCCAGACCAGCATGGCCAGCGTCGCCTTCACGCCGACCAAAACCGGCTGCACGTCGGGCTGCACCTACAAGGCCAAGGTCGTCTGGAACGCGGGCCCCAACCCGCGATCCTGTACGACCGCCCCGACCTCCGCCTCCGACACGGCCGCGCCGACGACAACCACTCTGCCAGCCAACACTTTTGGGCCCGGATCGCTGATCGTGGTTGACGTCGTCTATACCTACAGGCCGGTCGTCGCCACCAGGCTCTTCGGCAACATGCGCATCGCAAAGTCCGTCTACATCCAGCCCCGCTACGTCGGGGAGATCGACTACGACGACAGCTCGGGCACCAAGGGCCATAGCTGCTGATGGTTCCGGTGACCCGTCGGACGCAAGTCCAGCGACCGCAGGTTAGGACCGACGTCATCCCAAACTCATGTGAGGATCTGTGATGAAACAGCGCATCGTTTCGTCGTTCGGTGCCCTGCCGCGGGACGATCGCGCGAATGTCGCGATCATGACGGCCATCTGCGCCCTGCCGTTGATCGGTGTCATGGGCCTCGCGGTCGATTACGGCATCCTCCTGTCCAACAAGTCCGCGCTCGACGCGGCGGCCGATGCCGGCGCGATCGCGGCCGTCACCAAGGCGAAGGCGGTGCTCACGGGCGGCGGAACCATGACGGATGCCCTGGCGCAGGGAGCGGCCCAGGCCAAGGCCGCCTTCGCGGCCAACGCCGGCCGGGTGAACTACGCGACATCGTCGGACGCCATCGTCCCGACGGTGACCTGGGATCCGGCTTTGCCCGTCCAAGGCCAGAAACTGTCCGTCATCGTGAACTATCAGATGAACAGCTCCAGCCAATTCGGCAAGCTGTTCAACAAGAGCACATACGGTATCGGCGGGTCGTCGAAGTCGTCCACCGTCCTCACACCATACTATCAGTTCATCTTCGTGGTCGACGTGTCGAACTCCATGGCCGTCGGCGGCACGGCGGCCGACATCGCCGGCCTGCAGAGGGACAGCAAGATCCCCAACAACTGCGCCTTCGCCTGCCACAACACGTCGGGCACAGACACCCGCGCCATCGCGAAGAGCGATGGCTGGAAGTTGAAGATCGATTATGTGAACGACGCCGTGCAGACCTTCATCAACGGCCTCAGCCAACAGACCAAGGGCGTGCCCGGTTACTTCTCGGTGGGGATCGACACGTTCGGCACGGGCTTCAACACCCTGCAGGTCCCGATCTATCCGCCCGCGATGGCGCTGTCCGCGGCGAAGAACATCGACGTCGAGAATGCCGATCCCAAAAACAACAACGGCTATACGTACACGTCGACCGGTCTGAGCTCTGCATTAGCGGGCATAACGGCCATCGGCGATGGCAGCTCGATCGACAAGCAGGCCACCTACGTCATCTTCGTGTCCGACGGCGTCGAGGACACGGCCAAGTCCGGCGCCAGCTGGGGACGCCAAACAAATCTCTCCTACAATGCGGCCTGCACGAACATCAAGAAGCCCGGAGTGACCCTGATCACCATCGAGGCCTCCTATCCGTCCATTCCCGGGGACGATCAGTATGCGAAGCTGGTCGCGCCGCTGACATCGCCCAACACCCCCAACATGCAGACCGCCATGACGCAGTGTGCGACCGATGCCACCTGGGCCTATCAGGCCACTGACGGACCGGGCATCAACTCGGCGGTGTCGGCCATCCTGAAGAGGATCATGCAGGGGTTGACGCGCATCACCGGGTGAGACGAGGCCCGCGGCGGGGCCGGACCCGGCCCTCCGCTGCGGCGACCCGCCCGATCCGTCCCGGCTCGCCAGAGATCCCGCGCTCCCCTATCCTCGGGCCATGCCCCTCTCCCTCGACGTGCTGATCCCGGGGCTGCGCGACCGCCTCGGCGCCCTGCGCAACCTGCCACGGCTCCTCCGCCTCGTGTGGCGCACGAGCCCGGCGCTGGCGTTGGCGACCGTCGTGCTGCGCCTCGCGCGGGCGGCCCTGCCCACCGCGGCCCTCTACGTCGGCAAGCTGATCATCGACGCCGGGGTGGCGGAGGCGCGCCTGCCCCATCCCTGCCCCGGCTGCGCTGACTGGCTGGCGGCGGGCCGCCTCACCCACGTCGGCGGGCTCGTGCTCTGCGAGGCGGGGCTGGGCGTCCTGTCCGACCTGCTCGGCCGGGGCAGCGCGCTCGTGGGCGACCTCTTGGGCCAGCGCTACAGCGACGGCGCGAGCCTCGCCCTGATGCGCCACGCCGCGACGCTGGACCTCGAACAGTTCGAGTCTCCCGACCAGCAGGACCGGCTCGACCGCGCCCGCCGCCAGGTCACGGGCCGCTCCTCCGTGCTCCAGCTCGTCTTCGGCCAGGCGCAGGACGCCGTGACGGCGCTGGCGCTGGCGGCCGGCTTCGCGGCCTACGCGCCCTGGCTGCTCCTCCTGCTCGCCCTCGCCCTGGTGCCGGCCGCCTTCGGGGAGCTGCACTTCAACCGCGAGGGCTACCGCCTCAACTTCGGGCGCACGCCGGAGCGGCGCCAAGTCGACTACCTCCGCTACATCGGCGCCAGCGTCGAGACCGCCAAGGAGGTGAAGCTGTTCGGGCTCGACGGCTTCCTGTCGGGCCGCTTCGCCGCCCTGTCCGAGACGATGTACGGCGAGACCCGGCGCCTCGCGGCGCGGCGCGCGCTGTGGGGCGGGCTCTTCGCCACGCTGAGCGCGCTGTCCTATTACGCGGGCTACGCGGTCATCCTGTGGCGCGCGCTCGACGGCGCCGTGACGATCGGCGACCTCGGCTTCCTCGCGGGGTCGCTGCTGCGCCTGCGCTCGCTCCTGGAGGGGCTGCTGCTCGGCCTCTCGCAACTGGCCTCGCAGGCCGCCTACCTCGACGACCTGTTCTCCTTCTTCGACATCCGCCCCCGCGTCGTCTCGCCCGCGCGCCCCGTGCCCTTCCCCGCGCCGATCCGCTCCGGCATCCGCTTCGAGGGCGTGGGCTTCCGCTACCCCGAGGCGGGGGCCTGGGCGCTGCGCCACCTCGACATCGAGATCCGCGCCGGCGAGGTGGTGGCGCTGGTCGGCGAGAACGGGGCCGGCAAGACCACGATCGTCAAGCTGCTGTCGCGGCTCTACGACCCGACCGAGGGGCGCATCACGGTCGACGGCATCGACCTGCGGGCCTTCGACCTCGACGACCTGCGCACCCGCATCGCCCTCATCCTCCAGGACTTCGCCCGCTACAGCTTCACGGCGGGCGAGAACATCGGGGTGGGGCTCATCGCCCACGCCGGGGAGGGCGCCCGCGTGGTCGACGCCGCCGAGCGCGCCCTCGCCGACCGGGTGATCGAGCGCCTGCCGCTCGGCTACGCCCAGCCGCTCGGCCGGCGCTTCAAGGACGGGGTCGAGCTGTCGGGCGGCGAGTGGCAGAAGGTGGCCATCGCCCGCGCCTACATGCGCGACGGTGCCGTGCTGGTGCTGGACGAGCCGACGGCGGCGCTCGACGCGCGGGCTGAATACGAGGTGTTCCGCCGCTTCCGCGACCTCAGCCGCGGCCGCACCTGCCTCATCATCTCGCACCGCTTCTCGACCGTCCGCATGGCGGACCGGATCGTGGTGCTGGAGGGCGGCCGGGTCGAGGAGGCCGGCGCCCACGCCGAGCTCGTGGCGCGGGGCGGGCGCTACGCGTCGCTGTTCGAGCTGCAGGCCGCCGGGTACCGGTGACGGCGGGTCACGCCGCCGCGGCGCGGAACTCCCGGTAGCCCCTGGCCCGGAGCTCGCAGGCCGGGCACGTCCCGCAGCCGTAGCCCCACTCGTGGCGATGCGTGCGGTCGCCCGCGTAGCAGGTGTGGGTGCCCTCGCGCACGAGGTCGACCAGCGCCGCGCCGCCGAGCCGCTCCGCCATGCGCCAGGTCGCGGCCTTGTCGATCCACATCAGCGGCGTGTGCAGCACGAAGCGCGCGTCCATGCCGAGGTTGAGCGCGAGCTGCATGGCCTTGATCGTGTCGTCGCGGCAGTCCGGATAGCCCGAATAGTCCGTCTCGCAGACGCCGGTGACGAGGTGCTTCAGCCCGCGCCGGTAGGCCAGCGCCGCCGCGAAGGTGAGGAACAGGAGGTTGCGGCCCGGCACGAAGCTGTTGGGCAGCCCGGAGGCTTCCATGCGGATCGCCACGTCGCGCGTCAGCGCCGTGTCGCTGATCCGCCCCAGCACGCGAAGGTCGATCAGGTGGTCGTCGCCGAGCCGGCCCGCCCAGGCGGGGAACCGGTCCCGCATCGCGCCGAGCAGCGGCGCCCGCACGTCGAGCTCGACGCTGTGGCGCTGGCCGTAGTCGAAGCCGACCGTCTCGACATATGCGAAATTCTCGAGCGCCCAGGCGAGGCAGGTGGTCGAGTCCTGCCCGCCCGAGAACAGCACGATGGCGCCGTCGTCCCGCTGCGGCGTCATCGGAACGGCGGCTCGTCGAAGGCGCGCAGCTTGCGCGAATGGAGCCCGGCGCGGTCGCGGCGCAGCCGGTCGAGCGCGTCGAGCCCGATCAGCAGGTGCTCGCCCACCGCCCGCTCGTAGAAGGCGTTGGCGGCGCCGGGCAGCTTGATCTCGCCGTGGAGCGGCTTGTCGGAGACGCAGAGCAGCGTGCCGTAGGGCACGCGAAGCCGGTAGCCCTGCGCGGCGATGGTGCCGCTCTCCATGTCGACGCCGATGGCGCGCGACAGGTTGATGCGCCGGCGCTCCTGGGAGAAGCGCAGCTCCCAGTTGCGGTCGTCGTAGGTCACGACGGTGCCGGTGCGCAGCCG
>CAXTFP010000204.1:4631-6244 GCA_964243135.1 uncultured Lichenihabitans sp. | reverse complement strand
CGGCGCCCAGCATCTTCATGCGGAACACGTTGGGCTTCTGCCGCTCGACGTCGACGGCCCCCATGTAGACCACGCAGGGTAGGCCGAAGCGCGCACAGGCCGTGGCCGTGGCGACGCCGTGCTGGCCGGCGCCGGTCTCGGCGATGATGCGGGTCTTGCCCATGCGCAGGGCGAGCAGGATCTGCCCCAGCACGTTGTTGATCTTGTGGGCGCCGGTGTGGTTCAGCTCGTCGCGCTTGAAATACACCTTGGCGCCGCCGCAGTGCTCGGTCAGCCGCTCGGCGAAGTAGAGCGGCGACGGCCGGCCGACGTAGTGGGTGTGCAGCGAGGCGATCTCGGCCGCGAAGGCCGGGTCGGCCTTGGCGGCCGCGTAGGCCCGCTCCAGCTCCAGGATTAGCGGCATCAGGGTTTCGGCCACGAAGCGCCCGCCGAAGATGCCGAAATGGCCCCGCTCGTCGGGGCCGTTGCGGAAGGAATTCGGCATGTCCGGCTTGTTCACGGCTGAAGCTCCTGGTGGGCGCCGGGGCGCCCCGCCCCCTTGCCGGCCCCCTTGGCGGCCGCCACGAAGCGCGCGATCAGGGCGGGGTCCTTGAGGCCCGGGGCGGATTCGACGCCGGACGACACGTCGACGGCCGGGGCGCGCGTGATGCGGAGCGCGTCGCCCACGTTGTCCGGCCCGAGGCCCCCCGAAAGCATGAAGGGCATGCCGAGGTCAAGGCCGCGCAGGATGCGCCAATCGAAGCTGACGCCGTTGCCGCCCGGCAGCGCCGCGCCCCTGGGCGGCTTGGCGTCGAACAGGATCTCGTCCGCCACGGCCGCGTAGGCCGCCGCCGCGCCGAGGTCCCCGGGCTCCGCCACGCCGAGCGCCTTGATGACGGGCAGGCCGAAGCGGCTCCGCACGGCCGCGACGCGTTCGGGCGTCTCGCGCCCGTGGAGCTGCAGCATGTCGGGGGCCACGGCCGCCACGATGCCCGCCAGGGCCGCGTCGTCGGCGTCGACCGTCAGGGCCACGACCGCGGCGCGGCCGCGGGCGAGGCCGGCGAGCGCCGCCGCGCGGTCGAGCGCCAAGTGGCGCGGCGATCTCGGGAAGAACACGAGGCCCACGCGCTCGGCCCCGGTGTCGAGCGCCGCCGCGAGCGCCGCCGCGGTGGACAGGCCGCAGATCTTGACCAGGGGGGGCACGCGGGAAATCCTCGATCGGCCCGGCGCGGGATGCGGCGGACCCGGGCTTATCGCGCAGAACGGCGCGCGGGAGAACGTCCGAACGCGAAAAAAGCCCGGCACCGCCCGGAAGGGCGGCACCGGGCGGGGCAGTCGATGAGCGGGACGGCCGCGGCGCGGGGCGCGGCACCTCGGGCGGGTTAGGGCGTTGACGGGGCGAGGCGGGGCGCGAAGGGCCCCGAAACCGGAGGAACCCATGCCGCAGATGTCCGATCCCGGTCCGATGCCGGGCGACCCCTTCCCCACGCCGGCCGAGACACCGGTGCCGCCCGAGCAGTCGCCGGGCGAGCCCGTCAACATCCCGCCGCCCGGCCCCGACATCATCGATCCCGGCGTGTCGCCCGGCGTGGGCGAGCCCCCCGGCGCGCCGACCGAGGTCCCGAACACGCCGA
>CAXTFP010000204.1:0-4531 GCA_964243135.1 uncultured Lichenihabitans sp. | reverse complement strand
TGAGAATGCATCAAACACGTGAAGAGTTCTGTGCGGCCCGCGCAGGGCTGGCGCGGGCCGCCCGCACCGGGGGCATGGATCCGGCATGATCGAGGCCCGCGTGACCCTGAAGGGCGCCTGGATCGACGCCGCCTACGACGGCGCGGTGCTGACGCTGGCGGCAGTGGGGTCGCCGCTGCAGTACCTCGTCAAGGCGCCGACCTCGATCCCGGCCCGCCACAAGCAGTCGGAGGAGCGCGGCCGGCTGCGCCGCCTCGCCGTCTCGGCCCTGCGGGAGGCCGGGGCCGCGGGCGACATCGACGACGCCGAGGTGGTGTGGAGCTACCGGGCCGGCTGACCGTCGTTCCGGGAGCGGCGTCACCGCTTGCGCTGCGGCGCCCCGTCCTCGGTGCCGCGCAGCAGGCCGAGGATCTTGGCCTGGTTGTCCTCGACGACCGCGAAGCGCTCGTCGGCCGAGCGGTCCCGGTCGGCCCGCCGTTCGAGCTCGTCCTCGCGGCGCCAGGACGCGAGGTCGGCGTGGAGGTCGCGCAGCGCGTCCAGGATGGCATGGAGCGTTTCGGCGTCGAGCCCGAGGAAGACGCCCGCCGACAGGCTCTGGTCGGCGGCCGGCAGGCCCCTCTTCTCGGCGTCGCCCCGGCGCATGCCGAGGCCCGTGATGACGGCCGCGAGGAAGGTGCCCGCGACGGCCGCGAGGTCAGCGGGCGACATATCTGGCATCGTAGCTCGCCCGATACAGGGACCGCAGTTCCGTCGCGGCGAGGACGCCGTAGACCGCGACGCCGGGCGACACCACGCCGAGCGTCGCGACCGTGCCCTGGTACACCAGGAGCCCCACCTGCCCCCAGCTCAGGAAACCGAAGAAGGCCCCGACCATGCGGGCATAGGGCGTGCGCGGCGAGCGCCCGTTGATGTAGAGCGCCGCCAGCCGGAGGCCGCCGACGCCGCCGAAGGCGCAGGCCCAGGCGGTCTCGGTGAACTCCATCCTGTGGAAGGCCGAGAAGGACGGCCCCGCCAGGCTGTCGCCCGGCAGCGCCAGCACCACGGCCCAGACGCACATGACGACGGCCGACAGCCATTCGGTGTCGCGGGTGCCGGCCACGGTGGGCCGGCCCGTGCGGTAGGCGCGCCCGTCCGGCGCCGTCACGAGCGGGCCCGCCGCACGGGGGCGGCGGGCCCGCCGATCGCCTGGTGCAGCATGGAGACGATCTGGTCGGCGCGCTCCGAGGAGCCGCGGGACGAGCCGAGCCAATAATCCACCACGGTGCCGAACTTGGCGATGAGGGCGCCGGCGATGAGCTGCCCCACCGGCGACTCGACGCCGTAGCGCGCCACCACGACCCCGGCCACGGCCGCGAAGGCCCCCACGACGATGACCGAGATGACGGGCGAGCCCCAGGCGATGGGGCTGCGGGCGGCCGCGAGCGACAGGGTGGCGGCGCGGGCGTCGGCCGTGTCGGCGAGCTCGGCGCGCAGGCGGTCGGTGTCGGCGTCGAGCCGCGCCTTGAGGGCGTCGGCCTTGGACGGGTCGGCCTCGGCCTGCTGCCGCACGGCCGCGGGGTCGGCCGTGCCGAAGACGTCGCGCACGGCCGCCTCCACCTTGACGGCGACCGCGGAAGCCTCGCCGCCGAAGGCGAGGCCGACGAGGTCGGGCGCCAGTCTGGCGAGCAGCGGCAGGAGGGTGAGCAGGATGGCGGGCATGGTCAGGCGACCTTTCGGAGGAGCGCGAGGAGCCGCGTCCACAGGTTCGGGGCGGAGGGGCGCGGCGGGACGGGAGCGGGCTGGGGGGCCGGGGCGTCCGGCCGCAAGAACTGCGCCCGCTCGGCCTCGCGCCGCCGCCTCAGCTCGGGCGGATGGACCCACATCAGGAAGGCATCGGCCGCGCCCGCGGGGTCGCGGGCGTTGAGCTTGTGCACCACCGTCGAGCCGGCGAAGCCGGGGGCGCCGATGTTGAAGGCGAGCGACACGCAGGCGTCGAACTGGTTGGTGCCGAGCGGCACGGCGACCGCGCGGGCGACGGCCTGCTCGAAGGGCGCGAGGTCGCGGGCGAAGATCGCCTCGGCCTCCTCGCGTGTGATCCGCAGGCCGAGCGTCACGGGCGGCGGGGCGGCGCGGCCGGTGTGGCCGACGCCGATCGTCGGCACGCCCGCGCCGTCGAGGTATGCGGCGAGGCGGCATCCTTCGCGCGCCATGAGCGCCGCGCGCCCCGCCGGGCTGATCCGCGTGGGGCTGGTCGTCGTGGCCATGGGTCCTCCGGCAAGGATGTCTTGACGAAATATGAGATGACCATCCCGATGCGCGACAGCATCTTGGAGATGGTTTCAAAAGGCCCTCGGCCTTTTGCGGGTTTCAGGGCAGAGCCCTGAAGAACATCTTTGGTCGATCATAATATAGTATTGTATATTACAAAGTACGCAAGGCTCCGCCCTGAAGCCGCCAAAGGGCCAGCCTTTTGGAAACCAGATCAACCGCCCTGCAGCAGGGCCGTCACGTTGCCGTGCTGGGGGATCCACGGGCTCGTCAGGAGCTGCTTCGCCGTCCACGGGCCGGCCGGCCCCGTCGTGCTCTCGCTGTGGTAGTAGCCGAGGCCCTGGGCATCCAGGTAGATGCGGAAGTTCGAGCCCCCGAGGTGGACCGGCCCGGGGCTCTCCAACCCGCTGCCCCAGGACTGGCTCAGCGCCACGGACGCGTAGCCGGTCGTCAGCGACACGCTGGAGAAGCAGGTGATGTTGCCCCCCGAGGAGGTGAAGAACAGGTAGTAGGTCCCGTTGTACTTGATCATCCGGGGATCGACGGTGTTGTTCGGGAACCCCGTCCCGGACACCACCACCGGCGTCGACCACGCGCTGAAGTCCGCCGCGGTCGGGTGGATCTCGTACATGGTGAAGGCGCCGGACGGCGACGCCAGGCCCGCGGTGCTGGCGCAGAAGAAGACGTGGACGCTCCCGTCCGTGTCCACGAACCACGACGGGGCCCAGACCTGGGCCTGGGCGCCGCTCACCACGGCCGAGCAATCGATGCTGGCGACGTAGTAGAAGTTCCTGAGATCGTCCGAGGAGGCGATGTCGAAGGTGGTGGTCGCGGGCGCGTTGATGATCGGGACGTTGGTGTGGCAGATCCAATGCTTGCCGTTGCCCGACCGCCAGGCCGGCAGCAGGTTCGGGTCGCGCACCCGGTTGGGCGACTTCGGCAGGTAGTGGACGGGCCGGCTCCTGAAATTCACTCCGTCGCCCTGGATCATCCACAGGTTCTCGTTCAGGTTATGAGCCTGGAAGCAGGTGAACAGGAAGGGGCCGTAGGGCACGGGCAGGGCGTATTTGGCCGTCAGGTAGTCGCTCGCGGCCCTGTACTGCTCGGCCGTGAGCTGCGCCGAGAAGACCAGCACCTCGGCGATCTGGCCGAAGAAGGGGTAGCTCACACCCGCACTGACATAGGCCGAACCGACGTAGCCACCCCCGGCGAGGATCGCCCGGTACGTGCCGGTCGTGACGGTCGGCAGTCCGAGCGGCGAGCCGCCGCGGCACTGCTGGATCGCGGTGCTGCCGTCGTTGAGCGCGCCGTAGATCTCCCACTCGTTGAACAGCGGCTGGGTGTAGGACGCGAAGGCGTAGTTGTTGGAGTCCGACGTCAGGTTGCGGCGGAAGCTCCGGTAGAGGTTGGTGCTCCCGTTCACCAGGTCCTGGGACATGCAGTAGTAGGCGCCGAAGGCGTCGCCCTTGGTGGTGACGCCTGCGGACAGCAAACTCTGCTTGGACCCCGTGCCCGTCATCTTGTAGACGATCAGGACGGTCCTGGGCTCGGCGAGGCAGGGGTGCGACAGGTATTTCGTGCCGTTGAACAGCACCGCTGGATAGCCGTTGATCGCCCCCGGAGCCAGGGCGGGGTTGACCGACGAGGAGACCTGCGCCGCGTGGTTGTTGTTGCCGCTGACGTCGCGCCAGCCGGAAACCGTCGTGCCGTCCGTGACGATGCTGTCGGGCCGCAGCCACATCGTGGCGAGCGCCTGCAGGGCGGCCGGGAGCTTCGGCGTCGGGTCGAAGGGCGCCAGGGCGGCCGAAGCGGGGGCCGCGGCCAGCAAGGACAGCGCGGCCACGCCGGCCAGGAGGGCGCGGCGCTGCGCGGAGGGCAGGATGGGAAGACGGCGCATCGTCACTGCCTCGTGAGGGTCGCTTGGGCACCCGAGGTGCCGAACAGCGTCATGGGGCCCTTGAAGGCCCCGAAAGTGGTGTGCCAGCTCGCGTCGCCGCCCTGCCGGCCCTGGCCGGCGCCGGGGTCGAGCGCGACCGTGCAGAGCCGCGTCGTGCCGTCGCCCGCGTAGAACACGAGCAGCATGGCGCCGGCGCTCTGGTTCTGGGCGTACCATTGGCCGAGCCCGTTGGGCTCGGCGGGGCGGGACCCGACCGACACGAGGCCCGTGAGCGCGCCCGACGTCGCCGCCCCGTCGGCCGGCGCCAGGCTCGCGGGGACGACCGACACCGCGCCGCCCGCGACCGCGCCGGCGAGCTGGCCGAGGTAGCCCAGCGCGCGTTTCAGC
>CAXTFP010000203.1:1535-6257 GCA_964243135.1 uncultured Lichenihabitans sp. | reverse complement strand
GCCTCCGAATCGTCGAGGGGGGCGGGTTCGAGCCGCAGCGGCAGCGCGTCGAGCGCCACGCCGTCGAGCGCCGCGGCGAG
Organism: uncultured Lichenihabitans sp.; assembly: GCA_964243135.1. Lineage (GTDB taxonomy): Bacteria > Pseudomonadota > Alphaproteobacteria > Rhizobiales > Beijerinckiaceae > Lichenihabitans. Next base: position 6,177 of record CAXTFP010000203.1, on the reverse strand, counting down.
CCCGGCGGGGTCGAGGCCGAAGCCCCGCGCCGTCGCGGCGCCGGCGAAGACGAGGCACAGGCCGTCGGCGCCGTTCTCGAGCTCGTCGAGCGCCGAAGCGTCGGCGGCGTCGAACCGGGCCAGGATCACGCAGGGGTTCCGCCCGCCCTCGGGCGCCGGGGCGCCGGTGGCCGCGGGGTAGAGCGGCTCCACCGGGATTCCGTCGGCCGTGCGGGTGACAAGGCGGGCGTCGAAGTCCTCCCCCTTCAGCACGCGGGCGACCGCGGCCCGCCACGCGGCCTCGCCGGCGGCGTCCGGGAAGGCGGGGCGGGTCATGGCTGGCCTCCCCTTCTCCCGCCTGCGGGAGAAGGTGGCGCGCAGCGCCGGATGAGGGGACTCCCGACCGTCGCGGGTCCCCTCATCCGTCGTCGCTGCGCGCCGACACCTTCTCCCGCAGGCGGGAGAAGGAAGGCATTGCCCCTGCCCTCACGCATAGTCGAGGATCACGGCCTCGAAGCCGAGGCTGTCGCCGGGCTTGACCAGGATGCGCTCCACCGTGCCGTCGCGCTCGGCCTTGAGCACGTTCTCCATCTTCATGGCCTCCACCACGGCCAGCGGCTCGCCCGCCTTCACGGTCTGCCCGGGCGCCACCAGCAGCTCGCGCAGCAGCCCCGGCATGGGGCAGAGCACCTGCTTGCCGCCGCCGCCCGCCAGCTTCACGGGCATCAGCCGCACGAGCTCGGCCTCGCGCATCGTGTAGACGCGAGCGTCCGCGAAGCTGCCGGCGTGGGTCAGCACGGCGCCGTTGGGCACCGGCAGCACGCCCACGGCGATCCGCTCACCGTCGACGGTGCCGTGCCACACGGGCTCGCCCGGGCGCCAGCCGCTCGCGACGGGCACGGCCCGCGCGGCCGCGTCCCCGTCGGCCTCGAAATCCACCGTCCAGTCGCCGTCCGCCCCGTCGAGCGCGAAGACGTGGGCGCGCCCGCCGACCGTGACGACGCGCCGGCGCTCGAAGACCACGGGCCGCGGCACCGGCATCTGCCCGGAGATGCGGCGCTTGCGGGCGTTGAGCAGCCCGTCCGTCACGGCCGCCACGGCGGCCAGCCGCAGCGCGGTCGTCCCCCGGGGCTCGGGGTTGGCGAAGCCCGCCCCGAACTCTTCCGCGATGAAGCCCGTCGACAGCCGCCCCTCGCGCCAGCGCGGGTGCGCCATCAGGGCCGCCAGGAACGGGATGTTGTGGCGGATGCCGCGAATCGCGAAGGCGTCGAGCGCGCGGGACTGCGCCTCGACCGCGGCCTCGCGCGTCGGCGCGTGGGTGACGAGCTTGGCGATCATCGGGTCGTAGAAGATCGAGATGGTTCCGCCCTCCACGACGCCGGCGTCGACCCGCACCGTGACCCCGTCGCCCGTGCCGGTCGCGGGCGGCCGGTAGGTGGTGAGGCGGCCGGTCGAGGGCAGGAAGCCGCGGCTCGCGTCCTCGGCGTAAACGCGGGCCTCGACGGCCCAGCCCTCCATCCGCACGTCCTCCTGGCGGATCGTCAGGCGCTCGCCGGCCGCGACCCGGATCATCTGCTCGACGATGTCGATCCCGGTCACGAGCTCGGTGACGGGGTGCTCGACCTGGAGGCGGGTGTTCATCTCCAGGAAGAAGAAGCTCCGGTCCTGCCCGGCCACGAACTCGACCGTGCCGGCCGAGTCGTAGTCGACGGCACGGGCCAGCGCCACCGCCTGGGCGCCCATCAGGGCGCGCGTCTCGGGATCGAGCAGGGGGGAGGGCGCCTCCTCCAGCACCTTCTGGTTGCGGCGCTGGATCGAGCATTCCCGCTCGCCCAAGTGGATCACGTGGCCGTGCCTGTCGCCCAGCACCTGGATCTCGACGTGGCGCGGGTTCTCGATGAAGCGCTCGATGAAGATCCGGTCGTCCCCGAAGGAGGCGGCGGCCTCGGACCGCGCGCGGGCGAACCCCTCCTCGACCTCCGCGGCCGAGCGGGCGACCCGCATGCCCTTGCCGCCGCCGCCGGCGCTCGCCTTGATCATCACGGGGTAACCGATGCCTTCCGCGACCGCGGCCGCGTGGGCGGCGTCGCGGATGACGTCGAGGCTGCCCGGCACGGTCGACACGCCGGCCGCGCGGGCGAAGCGCTTGGACTCGATCTTGTCCCCCATGGCCGCGATGGCGCGCGGGTTCGGGCCGATGAAGGCGATGCCGGCGGCCCGGAGCGCTTCGGCGAAGGCTTCGCGCTCGCTCAGGAACCCGTAGCCGGGGTGGACGGCCTCGGCGCCGGTCTGCCGGCAGGCCGCCACGATCCGCTCGATGACGAGGTAGGACTGCGCGGCCGGCCCGGGGCCGATGGGCACGGCCTCGTCGGCCATCTCGACGTGGAGCGCGTCGCGGTCGGCCTCGGAGTGGACCGCCACAGTGGCGATGCCCAAGCGCCGCGCCGTGCGGATGATGCGGCAGGCGATCTCGCCCCGGTTGGCGATCAGGATCTTCTCGAACAAGGTTTCGGTCCTGCAGCGACGGGGGACATGGTGGCACGCGGGTCGGGCGGCGCAAGCCCGCTTCGCGAAGGCCTCGCCCCGGCGCGTCACCGCGGGCGCGAGGGCGGCGGTGGCCTCGGGGAGACGAGCGAGCGACAGGCCAGCCATCGGGCCATCAAAGCGACGAAGGCCAGGCACGCCGGCCGTGAGTCACCGCCAAGACCTCGATCCTGTCCCCCATGATCCTGTAGGGGACGACGAAGGGCGTCCGAGACACGACCAGTTCGCGCGTCCCCTGGACATGGCCTTGTCGACCGAGTTCCGGATGCAGCATGAGGCCCGATACGGCAGCCTCGATGCGCTCGACGACCAGCTTCGCCGCTTGTGGATCATCGCGCGCGATGAAGGTCGCCGCTTGGTCTATGTCGGCCAGCGCGAGCCTGGTGTAACTGATCTTCACCGCCACCGCGCAAAGGCGGCCGCGATCTCCTCGTCGCTGGCGAACTCTCCCGCGTCGGCCTGCCGAAGACCTTCCGCGATATGGCTGACCTGCCATCGCTGGACATCGAGATAGGCGTCGATGGCTTCGGTCAGTACGGCATCCCGATCCCGGTGTGTCGCGCGCGCGACGGCGTCGAGGGCATCAAGCCGGGCTGCGTCGATGGTCAGGGTCGCGGCAGGAGAGGCGGGCGTCAGCATGACGAGACCATGGCGCAGGGCGGGGCGCCGCGCAATGGCGGTGAGCAGAGCTGTCCAGGGCGACACCGCTCGTGCACGCAGAGGACATCGAATAGCGGCCCGTGTCGGTGTGGAAGGAAGCTCAAATCTGAAATGATGCCGTCGTCAGTGCTCAAACTCATGATCGATGCTCACAGCGGGATGTTGTCGTGCTTGCGCCAGGGCTTCTCGGCCCTCTTGGCGCGCAGCATGGCGAGCGCCCGGGCGATGCGGCGCCGGGTCGTGCTCGGCCGGATCACCTCGTCGATGTAGCCGCGCTCGGCCGCCACGAAGGGTGACAGGAAGCGGGCCTCGTAGTCGCGCGTGCGCTCGGCGATCTTGTCGGCGTCGCCGATGTCGCCCCGAAAGATGATCTCGACCGCGCCCTTGGCGCCCATCACGGCGATCTGCGCCGTGGGCCAGGCGTAGTTGACGTCGGCGCCGACGTGTTTGGAGGCCATCACGTCGTAGGCCCCGCCGTAGGCCTTGCGGGTGATCAGCGTCACCAGGGGCACGGTGCATTGCGAATAGGCGAAGAGCAGCTTCGCGCCGTGCTTGATGAGGCCGCCATATTCCTGCGCCGTGCCGGGCAGGAAGCCGGGCACGTCCACGAGCGTGACGATGGGCACCTCGAAGCAGTCGCAGAAGCGCACGAAGCGCGCCGCCTTGCGCGACGCGTCGGAATCGAGCACGCCCGCCAGAACGAGCGGCTGGTTCGCCACGATTCCCACGGTGCGCCCGCCGATGCGGGCGAAACCCGTGACGATGTTGCGCGCGAACGCCGCGCCGATCTCGAACACGTCGCCCTCGTCCACGAGCTTCGCGATCAGTTCCTTGATGTCGTAGGGCGTGTTGGCGTTCTCGGGCACCAGCGTGTCGAGGGAGGCGTCGGGCCGCTCGACGTCGTCGAAGCTCGGCCACTCGGGCGGCCCGGCCGTGTTGTTCGACGGCAGGAAGTCGACGAGGCGCCGCACCTGCAGCAGGGCCTCGACGTCGTCGTCGAAGGCCATGTCGGCGATGGAGGACTTCGTCGTGTGGACGCGCGCCCCGCCGAGGTCCTCGGCCGTGACGGTCTCGTTGGTGACGGTCTTCACCACGTCCGGCCCGGTCACGAACATGTAGCTCGTGTCCCGCACCATGACGATGAAGTCCGTCATGGCGGGGGAGTAGACGTCGCCGCCCGCGCAGGGGCCCATGATGACGGAGATCTGCGGGATGACGCCCGAGGCCTCGGCGTTGCGGCGGAACACCTCGCCGTAGCCGCCGAGCGCCGCGACGCCCTCCTGGATGCGGGCGCCGCCGGCGTCGAAGAGGCCGATGATGGGCGCGCGGGCGGCCAGCGCCATGTCCTGAATCTTGGTGATCTTCTTCGCGTGCGCCTCCGACAGCGAGCCGCCGAACACCGTGAAATCCTTGGAGAACACGAAGACCGCCCGGCCGTTGATCGTGCCCCAGCCCGTCA
>CAXTFP010000203.1:1163-1525 GCA_964243135.1 uncultured Lichenihabitans sp. | reverse complement strand
TCGGACGAGTTGTGCTGCACGAACATGTCGAACTCCTCGAAGGAGCCGTGATCGAGCAGGAGGTCGAGCCGCTCGCGCGCCGTCAGCTTGCCGCGCGCGTGCTGGGCCTCGATGCGCTTCGCGCCGCCGCCGGCCCGGGCGCCTTCGCGGCGCTGTTCGAGGAGGTCCAGCATGGTGATCATGGGCGGGCGCGTTCCGGTGAGAAGCGGGCCGCCTAGCACGGGGCCGGCCGGGCCGTCACGGCCGGGCCTGCGTCAGGGCCGGGCCGTCACGACTCCCGCGAGAGCGCCAGCGCCCGCGAGGCCGTCCGGAACTCGGCCTCCCGCGCGCTGCGGCGCGCCAGGGCGTCCTCGTCCCGGCCC
>CAXTFP010000203.1:0-1153 GCA_964243135.1 uncultured Lichenihabitans sp. | reverse complement strand
TTCCTGGAAGACCTCGTCGACATGGGCGGCGGCCCAGGCGTCGGCGGCCGGGAGCCGCCCGGCCCCGTGCATCAGGGCGAGGAGGACGGAGCCCGTCAGCGTCGTCAGGACGTGCAGGGCCGCGAGCGCGAAGGGCGAGCGCTCGGCGTCAATCCGCGCCCGTAGGCGCGCCAGCGCCACCTCCGGCTGGGTCACGAAGGTGATGCCCGTGCCGACGACGAGCAGCGCGCCCACCTCGTCGCGCGCCCAGGCGAGCACGGGGTCCCAGGCGGCCGCCTGGGCGCGGGCGAGCGCGTCCGGCTCGAGCGCCCGGTAGCAGACGAGGTCGGAGCCCGCGTAGCGCACGAGGTCGTCGATCACGGCCTCCGGCCGCGGCGCGACGCAGTCGATCGCCGAGTTGGCGAACCGGGTGAGCGGCATGGTGGCCGGGTCGACCCGCTCGCCCTGCGCGCCCCACTCGGCCGCCACCGCCTCGCCGAAGGCCCGGTTCGGCAGGAGAAGCGGGGCCTTGCCGGGCGTGCGCGCCGGGCGGCCGTCGAGCAGCAGCCGGAACCCGACCTCCCCCGGGCCGACGCTCGCCTCGGTGAAGAACCGCTTCGGAAACGGCGGTCGGTCGAACGCCGCCCGGGCGCCTTGGTCTGTCGTCATGCTCGTGATCTAGCGCCGGCCCGTCCGTCTGGGGAGGGCGGCGGGCCGTCGCCGGCGACGCAGCTCGGCCGGGCCGGCCTCACGTCTCCGGCGCGTCCTCGATCGGGTCGTAGCGGGTCGCGTCGAAGCCGAGCAGGTTGAAGCTCTGGGCCATGTGGGGCGGCAGCGGGGCGGTCACGTCGAGCGGCTTGCCGGTGCGGGGATGGGGCACGACGATGCGGCGGGCGACCAGATGGAGCTTGTTCTGGATGCCGCCCGGAAGCTCCCAGTTCTCCACGTCGAAGTACTTGGGGTCGCCGATAATCGGGTGGCCGATATGGGCGGCGTGCGCGCGGAGCTGGTGGGTGCGGCCCGTCACGGGCTTCAGGGACAGCCAGCTGAGCTTCTGCCCGGCGTTCTCGACGAGCGCGTAATAGGTGAGCGCGTGCGACGCCCCCTCGTCGCCGTGCTGGGCCACCACCATGCGGGCGTCCTGGTCGCCGATCTCCTCCTTGGACAGGTAGGT
>CAXTFP010000202.1:0-6262 GCA_964243135.1 uncultured Lichenihabitans sp. | reverse complement strand
GTGATGCCCTCGCCGGGCGTGAGGATGCCGACGATCCGGTCGCCCGGCACGGCGCCGCCGTTGGGCGCAAAGCTCACCGGCAGGTCGCCCGATTGCCCGCGGATGGGGATCGGCCGCGTCGGGCCCTCGGCCCCGTCGAGGGGCGGGGTGCCGCCATCGAGCGACGGGGCGGCGCCCGGCACCTTGAAGCGGAAGTTCTCGGCCTTCTCCAGCCCGAACCAGCCGGCCTCGCCCCCGCCGGGCACGGCGCCGGCCTTGCGGGGCTCGGCGATCTCCGGGTGGACGGCGCGGATCACGTCGGCCGACACCATCTCGCCGCGGCCCACGGCCGCCAGCATGTCGTCGAGCGAGGGGCGGGCGAGGCGCGGCAGTGCGGCCTTCAGCTTGTCCTCCGAGAAGGCCCGGCCGTTGCGCTCGAAGGCGCGGGTGAGGATCTGCCGGCCGAGGCCCGCATATTGGGACCGCACGGCCGCGCGCGTGGCGCGGCGGATGGCGGCACGGGCCTTGCCGGTGGCGACCAGCGCTTCCCAGGCCGGGGGCGGCACGGAGCCTTCCGCGCAGGCCACCTCGACCTCGTCGCCGTTCGCGAGCTCCGACAGCAGCGGCGCCATGCGGCCGTTGATCTTGGCCCCCACGGCCGTGTCGCCGATGTCGGTGTGGACTGCATAGGCGAAGTCGATCGGCGTGGCGCCCCTGGGCAGGGCGATCAGCTTGCCCTTGGGGGTGAAGCAGAACACCTGGTCGTGGAACAGCTCCAGCTTGGTGTGCTCCAGGAACTCCTCGGCGCTGTCGGCGTCGGCCAGCATGGCGATGGTGCGGCGCAGGCCCGAATAGGCGCGGCTCTCGCCCGCCGCAATTCCGACGTCGAGCGCCCCCCCGTCCTTGTAGAGCGCGTGGGCCGCGATGCCGTTCTCGGCGAGGTCGTGCATGGCGCGGGTGCGGATCTGCAGCTCGACGCGCTGGCGCCCCGGCCCCACCACCGTCGTGTGGATCGAGCGGTAGTCGTTCTGCTTGGGCGTCGAGATGTAGTCCTTGAAGCGGCCCGGCACGCTCGGCCACTGGGTGTGGATGACGCCGAGCACGCGGTAGCAGTCCTCGATGGAGTCGACGAGCACGCGGAAGCCGAAGATGTCGCTGAGCTGCTCCAGCGCGAGCGACTTCTGCTCCATCTGGTGCCACACCGAGTAGGGCTGCTTCTGCCGCCCCTTGACCGAGGCCGCGATGCCGCGGTGGCCGAGCCTGTCGGCGAGCTCGGTCTCGATCTTGGCGATGAGCGAGCCGTATTTCGCCGTCATGTCGTCGAGCCGCGACACGACCGAATCGTGGGCCTCGGGCATCAGGGCCGCGAAGGCCAGCTCCTCCAGCTCGTTGCGCATGCTCTGCATGCCCATGCGGCCGGACAACGGCGCGTAGATGTCCAGCGTTTCCTGGGCGATGCGGGCGCGCTTGGCCACCGGCACGTGGTGCAGGGTGCGCATGTTGTGCAGCCGGTCCGCGAGCTTGACCAGCAGCACCCGGATGTCGTCCGCGATGGCCAGCAGCAGCTTGCGCAGGTTCTCGCCCTGGGCGGCCTGCTTGGACACGAGGTCGAGCCGCTTAATCTTGGTCAGGCCGTCGACGAGGCTGCCGATCTCGTCGCCGAAGATGCGGTCGATCTCCTCGCGCGTCGCTTCCGTGTCCTCGATCGTGTCGTGCAGCACGGCCGCCACGATGGTGGCGTCGTCGAGCTTCAGGTCCGTGAGGATCGCGGCGACTTCGAGCGGGTGGGAGAAATAGGGGTCGCCCGAGGCGCGCTTCTGCGTGCCGTGGGCCCGCATGGCGTAGACGTAGGCGCGGTTCAACAGGTCTTCGTCGGCGTCGGGGTTGTAGCTCTTGACGCGGTCGACGAGTTCGTACTGGCGCAGGATCTTCGCGGGCCCCGTGCGGCGCGGGGCGAGGGTGGCGAGGCTCATAGGGAGATTATCGGCATCGCCGGGGTCCGGGGCAAGGCGGATCGGCGGCGATCGGGACGGTGGGACCCTCGACGGCGGAGCGTTCCTAACCCTCGGTCGCCGCTGCCCCGACGCCCCCAAAACGCCGCGATCGTCGCGGCATAGTCGAAGCTGTTCCATCGTTCCATGCTCTGAGGTGAGGTCGTCCATGTCCGGATCGAGGGCCGATCGTCGCGGTGCCGTGCTGGCCGCGGGTCTCCTGAGCCTGTCCGTCCTGGGAGCGCCGTCCGCGCGGGCTGCCGACGATGGCTACGCCAGCGTCTTCTCCTCGGTGCTGGGCTCCGTCGGCCTGATCAAGGGCGATCCCGCGCCCGACATCGACTACCGCGAGCGGCCGCCCCTGGTGGTGCCCAAGGAGGCGAGCCTGCCCAAGCCCGCGGCGGGGGGCGTCAAGCGTCCGGCGGCCTGGCCGCAGGATCCCGACGTGCTGCGCCACCGCAAGGAGCTCGACGAGGCCCGCGCGCCCAACACCATCGGCCAGGACCTGCGGGACAAGGGCGTCCTGATGTCGAACGAGGAGGCCAGCAAGGGGCGCGCCGCCGAGAACGGACCCGTCCGGCCCAACGCCTGCGGCAACAACGGCAACCAGCGCAACTGCCTCATCGTGAGCCCGGACGAGCTGAAGGCCGAGAACGACCGCTACAAATCGGAGAACCCCGAGAACGACGACACGGTGGTGGCCGGGCAGGAACCCGAGCGCGCCTTCCTCACCCAGCCGCCCAAGGGCTACCTGAAGCCCACCAAGACCGTGAAGGCCACGGCCGAGGCACCGGTGGAGAAGCTGAACGAGGGGAGCGCGCGCTACCAGCAGCAGATGGAAGCCCGCAAAAAGGCCGCCGAGGAGTAGTGCTGGCACGCGGTCAGGCGGACCCGTCGCCCGTCTGCCGCGCGAAGAACTCCGCCACCATGGCGGTGTGGAGCGGGAAGGCGGTGTCGGCGGGCGCGGCGATGACCAGCACCTCGGATACCTCCGCGTCGTGGCGGAACGCGCCCTCATGGACGGCGGGAGGGCTGTCGCAGAACAGGAGGTTCTGCCGGCGGTCGGGCGTGGTGTGGACCGCCGCCAGTCGCAGCGTGGCCGGGTCGAGCGCGACGCCGGTCTCCTCCAGCACTTCGCGGGCGCCCGCCTCCTGCCAGGTCTGACCCGCCATCTGGTAGCCGCCCGGCAGGGCGATCCGGCCCTGCCCCTCCCCCGGCAGGGCGCGGCGCACCATCAGGAGGCCGCCCCGCAGCGGCACCCGCACCACGACCACCGTCGGCGTGTTGTCGTATCGCATCCGCCCGTCCCCTCGACCGTGGCCCCGGCTTGAGCGGCGGCCTGCATCGTCCTAATCATCGGGGATGCAGAGTTTCACGCGGCTCGACGCCAGGTCGAGCGATTTCGAACGGGGCTTCTCGGCCCTGCTGTCGGCCAAGCGGGAAGTGTCGCGGGACGTCGACGACGCGGCCGCGGCCATCATCGCGGACGTCGCGGCGCGCGGCGACGCGGCGCTGTTCGACCTCACGGCCCGCTTCGACCGGGTGGACCTCAGGTCGAGCGGCCTGCGCGTCGGCGCGGGCGAGATCGCGGCCGCGGCCGCCCGGGTGCCGAAGCGGACCCTCGAGGCCCTGACGCTCGCCCGCGACCGCATCCTGGCCTTCCACGAGCGGCAGAAGCCCGCCGACCAGTTCTGGACCGACGCGCTCGGCGTCGAGCTCGGCTGGCGGTGGAGCGCGATCCGCGCGGTGGGCCTCTACGTGCCGGGCGGCACGGCCGCCTATCCGTCCTCCGTGCTGATGAACGCCCTGCCGGCCAAGGTCGCGGGCTGCGAGCGCGTCGTCATCGTGGTGCCGACCCCCGACGGCGTGCTGAACCCGCTGGTGCTGGCGGCCGCCGCGCTCGCCGGCGTCGACGAGATCTACCGGGTCGGGGGCGCCCAGGCCGTGGCGGCGCTGGCCTACGGCACGGAGACGATCCGCCCCGTGTCCAAGATCGTCGGGCCCGGCAACGCCTACGTGGCGGCCGCGAAGCGCCGCGTCTTCGGCACCGTGGGCATCGACATGATCGCCGGCCCTTCCGAGGTCGTGGTGCTGGCGGACGGCACCGCGCATCCCGAGCACGTCGCGGCCGACCTCCTGGCCCAGGCCGAGCACGACGCCGTGGCCCAGTCGATCCTCGTCACCGACGACGATCGCCTCGCCGAGGCCGTCGCGGGGGCGGTGGCGCGCCAGCTCGACGCCCTGCCCCGGCGCGACATCGCGGGCGCCTCCTGGCGCGACTACGGCGCGGTCATCACCGTGCCGGACCTCGACGCGGCCGTGCCGCTGGTCGACCGGCTGGCGCCCGAGCACTTGGAGATCATCGCGCGGGACGGCGACGCGCTGGCGCGGCGCATCCGCGAGGCCGGCGCGATCTTCCTCGGCCCCCACACGCCCGAGGCCATCGGCGACTACGTGGGGGGCTCGAACCACGTGCTGCCCACCGCGCGCTCGGCCCGCTTCGCCTCGGGCCTCGGCGTGCTCGACTTCATGAAGCGCACGTCGGTGCTGAGATGCGACGCCCGCGCCCTCGCGGCCCTGGGCCCAGCCGCCGTGGCGCTGGGCGAGGCCGAGGGGCTCGACGCCCACGCGCGCTCCGTGGCGATGCGGCTCGAAGGATGACGCCATGGCCGGGGACGGGGATCGCAGGCGCCTGATCGCCGTCACCCTCGACGAGGGGTCGATCGGCCGCGGCAACCCGGACCAGGAACACGAGCGGCGCATCGCCATCTACGACCTCGTGGAAGAGAACAGCTTCGGCCTGTCGGGCCCCGACGCCTCGGGCCGCGCGGCGGGCCCTTACCGTCTGGCCATCGGGCTGCGCGAAGGCAGGCTCGTCCTCGCGGTCAGCGACGAGGCCGGCGCGCCCCTCATGTCGCACCTCCTGTCGCTGCAGCCGTTCCGCTCGGTGCTGCGGGACTACATGATGCTGTGCGACACCTACTACCAGGCGATCCGCACGGCCTCGCCGAGCCGCATCGAGGCCATCGACATGGGCCGGCGCGGGCTGCACGACGAGGGCGCGGCGCTGCTCGGCGCGCGGCTGGCCGGCAAGATCGAGGCCGACGGCGGCACGCTGCGGCGGCTCTTCACCCTGCTGACAGCCCTGCACTACAGGGGATGATCCCGCCGCCCTCCCCCGGGGACCAGCGTCCGCCCGGCGCGCCGCGCCCGCAGTCCATCCTGTTCGCCTGTTCGGAGAACGCGGTGCGCTCGGTGATGGCCGAGACCATGGCCAAGCGCCTGTTCGGCCGCTCGATCTACATCCAGTCGGCCGGCGTGCGGCCGGGGGTGCACGACCCCTTCGTGGACGCCGTGATGGACGAGCTCGGCCTCGACACGGCGCGCCACCGGCCGCGGCGCTTCGAGGACCTGGAGGACGACAACTTCGACATGATCGTCACCCTGTCGCCCGAGGCCCACCACCGCGCGCTGGACTACACCCGCACCATGGCGGTAGAGGTCACCTACTGGCCGACCTTCGATCCGACCGTGACGGAAGGCTCGCGCGACAGCCGCCTCGGCGCCTACCGGGCGACCCGCGAGGGCCTGTGGCGCCGCATCGGCACCCTGTTCGACCGGCGCTCCCCGAGCTGCCTGTGAGCGCCGCGGCGCCCGCGGGGCCTCCTCCACCGCCCTTCGGGCGGTCCCCCTCCTCCGCGGGGCGGAGGAGGAGACACGACGGCGCCGCGGCGTCTCCTCCTCCACACCGTGGCGGAGGGGGACCACGCGCAGCGTGGTGGAGGGGGCGGACGGGGTGCGGCGGCGACCGGTCGGGCCGCGCGTGAGCACCGCAGCAGAAGGACCGGGCGCGCTCCCCTGGCCCGGCGCGTGGCGGGGCGGGTGGGGGTCGGTCGAGGCCGTGGTCGGCGACGTCGACGCCCTGTCCGAGGTCCTGCCCAGCCCCTCGGCCCGCGATCTCCGCGAGGCCGGCACCCGGGCCGGCGAGGCGAGGCGCCTCTACCTCAGGCGGCGCGGCGTGCTGCGGCGGCTGGTCGGCGGCCGCCTCGGCGTCGCGCCCGAGGCCGTGGAGCTCGGCTACGATCCTCACGGCGCACCGGCCGTGCTGGCGCCGGCCGGGCTCTTCGCCTCGGTGTCGGCGCGCGGGCGGCTCGCCGGCTTCGCGCTGGCGGACCGGCCGGTCGGCATCCACGCGCGCGCGAAGACCCGAACGAATTCGAGGATGAGCCGCGCGGTCAACAGCAAACGCAGGACCCACAACGCGATCCAGACGAGCTGCCAGAACAAGTTCA
>CAXTFP010000201.1:0-6271 GCA_964243135.1 uncultured Lichenihabitans sp. | reverse complement strand
TCGTTGGCGAGGGCGTGTCGATGTACGACCCCGCCTCGGGCCTGCCGGGCGCCGCGGGATCGCGCGAGGAGACGCTGAAGGGCGTGGCCGAGGTGGTGGACTACTTCGGCGTCGGGCCGGAGCGGGTCGTCGACGTGCAGGCGCTGGCCGGCGATTCCACGGACAACGTGCCCGGCGCGCCCGGCATCGGCATCAAGACCGCGGCCCAGCTCATCCAAACCTACGGCGACCTCGACACGCTGCTGGCCCGCGCCCACGAGATCAAGCAGCCCAAGCGCCGCGAAGCCCTCACCCTGCCCGAGAACGTGGAGCGCATCCGCGTGTCGCGCGAACTCGTGACGCTGTGCGACACGGTGGACGTGCTGGTGCCGCTCGACGCGCTGCGCCTGCCCCGCACGGACGGCGAGAAGCTGGTGAGCTTCTGCAAGGCGCTAGAATTCTCGACCCTGATGCGGCGCATCGCCGAGTTCTACGGCGTCGCGGCCGACGAGGTGGAGCCCGACGAGCGGCTCGTCGGCCCCGGCGGCTGGCGCACCCGCCACGGCGCGCCAGCCGCGCCGGTCGAGGAGGGCAGCGGCCTCGTGGCGCTCCCGCCCTCGGACGACGATGCCCCGTCCGACCGCGACACCCGCGACGCCGCGGCGGTCGCGGCCGCCCTGCCGAAGCTCGACGGCCCCGCCACGCTCGCCGCGGCCCGCGCGGCTGAGATGCGCGCGCTGCCCTTCGACCACGCGCGCTACCGCACCATCACCACGCTGGAGGCACTCGACGCCGTCATCGCCGAGGCTCGCGAGGCGGGGGTGGTGGCGGTCGACACCGAGACGACCTCGCTCGACGCCCGCGTGGCCGAGCTCGTCGGCGTGGCGCTCGCGACGGCGCCGGGCGAGGCCGTCTATATCCCGGTCGGGCACCTCGCGCCGCCGCCCCCGGCCGAGCCGAAGGAGCCCAAAAAAGGCGGCAAGAAGGCCGACGCTCCGGAGGGGGACGGGTTGTTCCCGGTCGCGCGGGAGGAGGCGCCGGCGCCCGAGCAACTCCCCGTCCGCGCGGTGCTCGACCGGCTGCGGGGGCTGCTCGAAGCGCCCGACGTGCTGAAGATCGCCCAGAACATGAAGTACGACTGGTTGGTGTTCCGCACGCACCGCATCGAGGTCGCGCCCTTCGACGACACGATGCTGCTGTCCTACGTGCTCGACGCCGCCGCCACGACCGACACGCACGGCATGGACCAGTTGGCCAAGCGCCACCTCGGCCACGACACGATCGCCTTCAAGGACGTGGCGGGCTCGGGCAAGAGCTTCCTCGGCTTCGCCCGCGTGCCGCTCGACAGGGCCACGGCCTACGCGGCCGAGGACGCCGACGTGACGCTGCGGCTGTGGCGCGCCCTGAAGCCGCGCCTGCCGGCCGAGCGCATGGCCACCGTCTACGAGACGCTGGAGCGGCCGCTCGTCGAGGTCCTGGCCCGCATGGAACGGCGCGGCATCGCCATTGACGCCGACATCCTGTCGCGCCTGTCGGGCGACTTCGCCCAGACCATGGCGCGGCTCGAAGCCGAGATCTTCGAGGTGGCGGGCGGCCCCTTCAACCTCGGCTCGCCGAAGCAGCTCGGCGACATCCTGTTCGGCCGCATGGGGCTGCCGGGCGCCAAGAAGACCGCCACGGGCGCCTGGTCGACCTCGGCCCAGGTGCTGGACGAGCTGGCCGAGACCGGCAACGGCTTCGCCAAGCTGATGCTGGAATGGCGGCAGGTGTCGAAGCTCAAGGCCACCTATACGGATGCGCTGCCGACCTTCGCGGATCGCGGGCGGGTCCACACGTCCTTCGCGCTCGCCGCCACCACGACGGGCCGGCTGTCCTCCTCCGACCCCAACATCCAGAACATCCCGATCCGCACCGAGGCCGGCCGCAAGATCCGCACGGCCTTCGTGAGCGAGCCCGGCCACAAGCTCGTGTCGGCCGACTATTCGCAGATCGAGCTGCGCCTGCTGGCCCACATCGCCGACATCCCGCAGCTCAAGCAGGCCTTCGCCGAGGGGCGCGACATCCACTCGGCCACCGCCTCCGAGATGTTCGGCGTGTCGCTCGACCGGATGACGCCGGACGTCCGCCGCCGGGCCAAGACCATCAACTTCGGCATCATCTACGGCATCTCGGCCTTCGGCCTCGCCAACCAGCTCGGCATCGGCCGCCAGGAGGCGGGCGACTATATCAAGACCTACTTCGAGCGCTTTCCCGGCATCCGCGACTACATGGAGGCGACGAAGAAGCAGGCGCGCAGCCAGGGCTACGTGTCGACGCTGTTCGGGCGCAAGTGCCACTACCCGCGCATCAACGCCTCGAACCCCTCGGAGCGGGCCTTCAACGAGCGGGCCGCCATCAACATGCCGATCCAGGGCACGGCCGCCGACATCATCCGCCGGGCCATGGTGCGGATGGACGAGGCGCTCGCGGTCGAGAAGGTCGGCGCCCGCATGCTGCTGCAGGTGCACGACGAGCTCGTGTTCGAGGTGGCGGATGAGGAGGTCGAGCGCGCGATCCCGGTCATCAAGCGCGTGATGGTGGAGGCGCCCCACCCGGCCGTCGCCCTGTCGGTCCCGCTCGCCGTCGAGGCGGGCGCGGCCCACAACTGGGACGAGGCCCACTGAGAAACACCCCGCCTCATCGGACGCCGGCCGGTCCGTGGGTCGCGACGGCGGAGGGCTCGGATCCCGCGCGCCCGTCGTGCGATATCGTCGCAGGCCAGCCTTCATTTTCCCATCCCGCAGCTTCGTTCATCTCCGGGCCATCTCTCAACCTCACAGTGCATACATCATGCCCACGGCATGCGAGAGGGTGCAGATGGGTATCAAGCGCGTCTTCAATGCGGATCAGGAGGCCACCATCGGCGCGGCGATCCGCGCCGCCCGCCTGGCGGCTGGTATGACGCAGGCCAACTTGGCGAGCGCGCTCGGCATCAGCTACCAGCAGGTGCAGAATTACGAGCGGGGCAGCGTTCGCATCGCGGCCTCCACGCTCGCAGCCATCGCCCGGCTCCTCGATGCCCCGGTGTCGGACTTCTTCACCCGGCCGCGAGGGACGGCTCCGGGCGCGGGCCAGGACGACGAGCAGAGGGGCTCCGCGGCCTGATCCCGCCACGCCCCGTCCCGGCCGCGACGGGTGCCTCAACGGCGCGGCGTGAGGACGCTCGCCCTTGCCGGCTCCGCCTCCGCCGGCGCGCCGGCGGGCGACGCACGGTCGGGGGTCAGATAGGCGGCCCCGGCCGGGTAGGGCGTGCGGATGCTCGATCCGAAGAGGGAGGCCGCTCGGCTCGACAGGCCGACGAGGCCCAGCAGGCGCTCGCCGAGCGCGGCGGCCATCCGGCTCAGCCGGCCGCGCCTGGCGCGGGCCGCCATCCCGAGGTCGACGATCCGCGGCACCAGCGCCGCCGACATCATGTCGAGCACGAACTGCAGGGCCCGGCGCGCGTTCTCCGTCGCGCCGTCGGCGCGGGCCATGCGCAGCAGGATGGCGGCGCAGAGTCCCTCGATCATCGCCGTCTCGAAGGCGCCCGCGAGGGCACGGTCGCGGTCCCGCAGGGCCACCACCGCCGAGGCGACGCGGGACTGCAGCGCCGCATCGGGGTCGGGCGCGCCGGTCGCGAGCGCGAAGGCGACGTCGTCGAACACGCTGACGTTCATCGACATCCAGCGGCACATCTCGATCGACAGGGATCCGCTGTTCTTGATGAGAATGCCCATGGCATCCGCGTGGTTGCGAAACGCCGAGCGCGCGGCCGCGCTGCGGCTGTTGACATCGCCCACCGTCACCATGTCGCGCATCCCTCCGTCCAGAATCGATCGCGATTCGAGGTACCTGCCGCATCCCGCCCACAACACGAGCGAGAGTTGCGCTCCCCGCCCGCCACGAGGGGACGACGCTTTCGGCGCGAGAGCATACGCCGCCAGCCGGCCCGTCCGCATCACCCAAACAGGTGATGATCGGAACAAAGTGGAGAGGGCCGGCATCGGGTCCACCCGAAGGACTTCGACGGGTGCCCGTTCAGGGCCCGTCGCCGAAGGAGCGACGGACGCCGATCAGCGTGTGCGAGCCGCGCGGGATGACGCGGCCCGAGCGGTCTCACCCTCCGCGGCCCGTATCAACCATGATGTGGCACAGCACTGATCTCGGGCGAGCGATGCCTTGACCGGATCGAAGCGCTCGACGAAAGTCAAGCCTTCGAATCGGGCGAATTGTGATCGTGAGCACCATGGACCAGCAGGCAAAATCTTGATTCCGCTGCGCTCGCGCGACACCGCGATGCCTCATCGCAGCCGTCGGATCTTCGTCACGGGTGCGAACGACAAGAGAAGCTTCTCGGGCTGCTCCTTCTATTTCGCGGCCGACCTTCGCGATCGAGTCCAGGGCGATCCCGTCGTTCCCGTTCCACTGCTCCATTACCGCGCGATGCGGCCCGCTCTGATCGCATGGGCCGCGCGCATGCGCGCCGACCCGCGTCCATATTACTACATGACGCGTCAATACCACGACCGGAACCTCCGCTCGATCGGTGAGGAGCTGCGCGACGACGACGTCTACCTGTCTTTCGCGCCCGTCCTTCCGTCGCGGGACCGCTTGAAGGGCGCCCGATCAGTTCTGATCGTCGACATGACGCTCCAGCAATATCTGGGCTACGAGCATTTCGGCCGATTTCCGGACCGCATCAGGCAGGACATCATCGCGCAGGAGCGGGAGTCCTACGGGCGTTGCGAGCGGATCTTCGCCATCACTCCGTCGGTGCGCGATCAACTCGTCACGCTCTACGCGGTGCCGGACGACAAGATCGAAGTCATCGGCAGGGGCATCAACTTCCCCGGCATCGAATCCCTAGATCTCGGGGCGGGGCCGCACGGCGAGGCGCGCGAGCCGGGCCGCCTGCGGATCGGCTTCGTCGGGCACGACTTCAAGCGCAAGGGCCTGCCGATGCTGATCGAGGCCATCGATCGAAACGGGTGGGGCGGCGTGGTCACCGTGGAAGCGGTCGGTCCCGGGCCCGGCGACTTGCCCGCCCGCCCCTACCTGAACCTCCACGGCTACATCGACAAGGACACCGACATGCACCGCTATTCGCGGCTGCTCGCCTCCTGCGACGTCGGATACCTCGTGTCCCAGTCGGAAGGCGTGCCGGGTTCCATCCTGGAGTTCCTGAGCCTCGGGGTGCCGTGCCTGATCTCCGACATCCCCGAGATGGAAACGCTGCAGGCGCTTCCCGGCGTCTCCTGCCTGCCCCTGAGCGAGGGCGCGTCGGCCGTCGGCGGCGCGCTTCGAAACCTCCTGTCCTCCCCCGACCGGCTGCGTGCCATGAGGGCCCGCGCCGCGACCAACGCGTTCGACGGATGGGCGCGGCAGGCGGAGGCCGTGGCCCGGTGGTGTGCGTGACCTCCTTCGTCGGCGCGACCCGTTTTGGCGGTCCTCACTCGGCGCGCATGAGGCTCCTCAACCTGCCGAGATCCAGACTTCCATATCCCTTGATGTTCATCAGGACGATCGCCTGGCTCAGGCAGCGATACATCCGGAGATCCGTGATCGCGAGCGCCTCGCTGAGCCCGTTCTGTACGATGGTCGCGGCTGCATAGACCCGCCTGTCGTCACGCCCCCGCAAGGCGCGCCAACACGAGATCGTCATCGGGGAGGGCCGTCAGGGTTTCGACGGCGAGGGTCCAGATCTCCCGATCCCTCACCGTCCGAGATCTTCGTCGTCTTCACGCGAGCCGCCCCGCCGCGTGGGCCAGCATGACGTAGACCTTGCCGGTCGCGGCCGCGATGATGCCCCGCACCCGCGCGCCGTCCGCGTCGCCGCGCGCCGCGCCCTCCAGCAGGCGCTCGAACTCCCGGACGTAGCGGTCCACCGTGTCGCGGAAGTCGGCGTCCTCGTCGTAGCGCCGCCGGATCTCGGCGAAGTTCGCCTGGCCGGCGGGTGTGTAGAGCCGCGCCGTGAAGGCGTCGCGCTCGCCCCGGGCGTGGCGGTCCCAGGCGTCGACCAGCGCGCCCTCGTTGACGAAGCGCGCGATGCCGGTCGCCACCCCGTCGAGCGCCGCCAGCGCGCCGGCCTTGCCACCCCCCGCCCCTGCCAGGACCGTAGGCGCCGCGGGCGCCTCGGATCGGGCGAGGT
This sequence comes from uncultured Lichenihabitans sp., assembly GCA_964243135.1. GTDB lineage: Bacteria > Pseudomonadota > Alphaproteobacteria > Rhizobiales > Beijerinckiaceae > Lichenihabitans. The sequence goes on along the minus strand of CAXTFP010000201.1, from coordinate 126 downwards.
CGGATTTCGCCTCGTCGGCCGCGTCGTCGCGGTCGACCTTGGCGAGGAGGTCCGACAGCCAGCCGCCGCGCTTGGCGGCGCGGGGCGCCTCGGGCGCCGGCCCGAGGCCCGCGGGCAGAACCGCCG
>CAXTFP010000200.1:0-6272 GCA_964243135.1 uncultured Lichenihabitans sp. | reverse complement strand
TCCAGGCGCCCGGCACGCGGAAGCTGCTCGAAGTGATGTGCCGCTACGCCGACCACATCGGCAGGGTGTTCGGGCCGGGGCCGGGCCAGCGCCGGGGCTATTGCGGCCACGAGGAGATCGAGCTCGCCCTCGTCAAGCTCGCGCGGGTGACGGGCGAACGGCGCTACCTGGACCTCGCCCGCTACTTCGTCGAGCAGCGCGGACAGGAGCCCCAATACTTCGACGAGGAGGCGCGGGCGCGCGGCGAGGACCCGGCCGCCTTCGACCACGGGACCCACGAATACAGCCAGTCCCACACCCCCGTGCGCGAGCAAAAGAAGGTCGTGGGCCACGCGGTGCGGGCCATGTACCTGTATTCCGGCATGGCGGACGTCGCGACCGAATACGGCGACGGCACGCTGCACGCGGCGCTCGACCGGCTGTGGGACGACCTCCACACGAAGCGGCTCTACGCCACCGGCGGCCTCGGCCCCTCGGCCCATAACGAGGGCTTCACGGCCGACTACGACCTCCCCAACGACACGGCCTATGCCGAAACCTGCGCGGCCGTGGGGCTGGTGTTCTGGGCGAACCGCATGCTCGGCATGGGGCCGAACACGCGTTACGCCGACGCCATGGAGCTCGCACTCTACAACGGCTCGATCTCGGGCCTGTCGCTCGACGGCGCGCTGTTCTTCTACGAGAACCCGCTCGAAAGCCACGGGGGCCACCACCGGTGGCGCTGGCACCGCTGCCCCTGCTGCCCGCCCAACGTGGGGCGGCTGGTGGCGTCCGTCGGCAGCTATCTCTACGGCGTGTCGGACGACGCGGTCGCGGTCCACGTCTACGGCGACAGCACGGCGCGGCTGGAGGTGGGCGGGCGGCCCGTCACCCTGATCCAGGAGAGCCGCTACCCGTGGGACGGGGCCGTGTCGCTCGCGGTCGACGTGCCGGCGCCGACCCGCTTCACGCTGCACCTGCGCGTGCCCGGCTGGTGCCGCAGCGCCAGCCTGTCGGTGGACGGCGAGCGGGTCGACATCGCGGCCGCGACGGTCGACGGCTACGTGGCGCTCGACCGCGAGTGGCGCGGGGGCGAGGCCGTGCGGCTCGACCTGGAGATGCGCCCCGAGCGGCTCTACGCCCACCCGGCCGTGCGCCAGGACCTCGGCCGCGTGGCGCTGCGGCGCGGCCCCCTGCTCTACTGCGCCGAAGCGATCGACAACCCGGGCGGCGTGCAGGGCCTCAGCGTGCCGCGTGCCGCGCCGCTGGCGGAGAACTTCGAGCCCGACCTCCTCGGCGGGATCGTGACGCTGACCGGCGAGGCGACCCGGGACGGCGCGGCCGGCTGGGACGGCACGCTCTACCGCGCCGACCCGCCCGCGACGGAGCCGACCCCCTTCAAGGCCGTGCCCTATTTCGCCTGGGACAACCGCGCGCCGGGCGACATGCAGGTCTGGCTGCGCGACGCGACGTGAGCCGGGCCCTTCCCATCGCGCCGCGGCGCGGCTTAAGCTGAAGGGCAGTCCGGAGGGGGAAGACGCGATGGTGAGGGTGATGTCAGCGGCCGCCTGCGCGTGCCTCGCCGCCTCGGCGCTGGCCCTGCCGGCCAGGGCCGAAAGCTGCGCGGCCCTTTGGGCTCAGCGCAACGCGATCTACAAGCAGGCCGGCTACTGCTTCAAGACCGCCCGCGCCATCCGGGCCTTCGGCAACGCCGGCTGCCAGTACGACGACGTCGACGAGGTGCCGCTGTCGCTGAACGACCGCCGCACCGTCGATCTCATCGTCGGGGAGGAGCGCCACCAGGGCTGCCCATCGTAGGGTTCCCCCAAGGGAAGGGTGCTTCGTTCCCGACGCTCGGCCGAGAGGCCGACGGCGAAGGTCCCGACGGCCCCCGCCGCGACAGGATGCTTCAGGCCAGCACGCCGTTCGCCGCGATCCGGTCGAGCGACGCCATCGCGTCCTCCGTCAGGTCGAGATCGGCCGCCGCGAGGTTCTCGCGCAGGTGCCCCAGCGACGACGTGCCGGGGATCAGCAGGATGTTGGGGGAGCGGCGGAGCAGCCAGGCGAGGGCCACCTGCAGGGGCGTCGCGCCCATCGCTGCGGCGACGTCGGACAGTTCCGTCGCCTGCAGCGGCGTGAAGCCGCCGAGCGGGAAGAACGGCACGTAGGCGGTGCCCGCGGCCGCGAGGCTGTCGATCATCGCGTCGTCCTCGCGGTGGGCGAGGTTGTACTGGTTCTGGACGCAGACGATCTCGGCGATGGCGCGCGCGTCCGCCACCTGCTTGGCGGTCGCGTTGCTGAGCCCGATGTGGCGGACGAGCCCCTGGCGTTGAAGCTCCGCCAGCGCCGTGAGCGGCGCCTCGATCGATCCCTCGGCGGGGCCGTGGCGGTCGAACATCAGGCGCAGGTTGACGACGTCCAGCACCTCCCGGCCGAGATTGCGCAGGTTGTCGTGCACCGCGCCCGTCAGGTCGGCGGCCGAGAAGGCCGGGTTCCACGACTTGTCTTCGCCCCTGCGCGCGCCGATTTTGGTGACGATCACTAAGTCCTCGGGATAGGGGTGGAGCGCCTCGCGGATGATCTCATTCGTGACGTGCGGGCCGTAGAAGTCGCTCGTGTCGATGTGGTCGACGCCGCTGTCCACGGCCTCGCGCAGCACCGCGACAGCGCCGGCCCGGTCCTTCGGCGGCCCGAACACGCCGGGGCCGGCGAGCTGCATGGCGCCGTAGCCGAGGCGCTTCACGGCGCGGTCGCCGAGCGTGAACGTTCCGGCTCTTCTGATGTCGGTCATGGATGGTCTCCCCTGCTCGGCCCTGCATGTAGACAGCGCCGGCGCGCGCGATAAGAGTCCCCAATCGGCACGGGCCGTTCAGAGGCTCGAACAATGGCGGTGGACCTCGGCGATCTCACGGCGTTCGTCACGGTGGCGCGCGCGGGCGGCTTCCGGGACGGGGCGCGGGCCAGCGGCGGCAGCGCGTCCAGCCTGAGCGAGGCCGTGCGCAGGCTCGAAGCCCGGCTGGGCGCCCGGCTGCTCAACCGCACCACCCGCAGCGTGGCGCCGACCGAGGCGGGATCGCGCCTGCTCGACCGGCTCGGGCCGGCGCTGGGCGAGGTCGAGGCGGCGCTCGACGTGGTGAACGGCTTCCGCGACTCACCGGCCGGCACGCTTCGCCTCAACGTGCCCGTGAGCGCCGCGCGGCTCGTGCTCCCGGCCATCGTGCCGCCCTTCCTGGCCGCCTACCCCGACATCCACCTCGACGTGGTGGTCGAGGACGGCTTCATCGACGTGCTGGCGGCGGGCTGCGACGCGGGCATCCGCTACGACGAGCGGCTCGAACAGGACATGATCGCCGTGCCGATCGGGCCGCGGCGACAGCGTTTCGCGACCGCGGCCGCCCCGGCCTACCTCGACCGGCGCGGCCGTCCCCGGCACCCGCGCGAGTTGCTGAGCCACGCGTGCCTGCGCGGGCAGTTCGCGAGCGGCGCCATGACGGCCTGGGAGTTTGAGCGGGGCGGGGAGGTCGTGCGGGTGGAGCCGGGCGGTCCGCTGACCGTCCGCGTGGGCGCCGGCACCGACCTCGCCGTGGACGCGGCCGTCGCGGGCTGCGGCGTCATCCACCTGTTCGAGGACTGGCTGCGCCCGCACCTCGACGGCGGAGCCCTGGAGCCCGTGCTGGAGCCGTGGTGGCAGGGCTTCCCGGGGCCGTTCCTCTACTACCCCGGCCGTCGCTACCTTCCCGCGCCGCTCCGGGCCTTCGTGGACTTCATCGGCACGCACCGGCCGCGACCATGAGCGCGGGACGCATGCCCCCGGCCCCGGCTCACGCCGGACGGCGGCGGCGCGCAATCGCCCGGCGCAGCACGCGCGACAGCTGCTCGGCCGAATAGGGCTTGTGGAGAAGCTCGAAGCCGTGCGCGCCGTCCTGGGCCAGGACGTGGCTGTAGCCGCTGGCCAGCACCACGGGCAGGTGGGGCATGCCGTCCCGCAGCCTGCGGGCCAGCGCGAGCCCGCCCATGCCGGGCATCACCACGTCGGAGAACACGATGTCGAAGCCGGCGCCGTCCTCGCCGAGCTGGACCAGCGCCTCCTCGGCGTTGGTCGCCCAGGTGGTCTCGTAGCCGAGCTCCCGGAGCACCTGGGTCGAGAAGCGGCCCACCTCGACGTTGTCCTCGACCACCAGCACGCGCCGCCCCGCGCCCTTGGGGGCGGGGCCGGGAGGGTCGGCCTCCTGCTCCTCGGCGCCCCGCACGCCGGCGTCGACCTCGGGCAAGTAGAGCGTGAAGCGCGTGCCCGCCCCCATCCCGCTGCCCACGTCGATGTCGCCGCCCGACTGCTTGGCGAAGCCGAACACCTGGCTCAGGCCCAGGCCCGTACCGCGGCCCACCTCCTTGGTGGTGAAGAAGGGCTCGAAGATGCGCTCGATCACCTCGGGCGCCATGCCGGCGCCGGTGTCGGTCAGCGACACGGCCGCGAAGGGGCCGGGCGCGCCGGCGTGGCCGCGGATGGGCGGCATGGCGGCGCCGCCCGCGAGCCGCAGCGTGAGCGTGCCCTCCCCCTCCATGGCGTCGCGCGCGTTCACCGCCATGTTGACCAGCGCGGTCTCGAACTGGCTCACGTCGGCCATGACGTGGCAGGGCGCGTCCGGCAGGTCGGTGACGACGCGGACGCGCGCGCCCGTCACGGTGTCGAGCATGTCGGCCACGGCGCGCAGCCGCTCGACCGCGTCGAACACCTCGGGCTTCAGCGCCTGCCGGCGCGCGAAGGCGAGGAGCTGGCCCGTGAGCTTGGCGGCGCGGTCCACCGTGTCGGACACCGCGTCGATGTAGCGGCGGCGCCTGTCGGGCGGGAGGTCCGGGCGGCGCAGGAGGTCGACGGAGGAGCGGATGATGGTGAGCAGGTTGTTGAAGTCGTGGGCGACGCCGCCCGTGAGCTGGCCCACCGCCTCCATCTTCTGGCTCTGGCGCAGCGCTTCCTCGGTGCGCCCGCGCTCCTCCACCTCCCGCGCGACGCGCTGCTCCAGCGTGGCGTTGAGCTCCTGGATGGCGAGCTCCGTCCGCCGCCGCTCCGTGACGTCGTTGAACAGGATGGCGACGTGGCGCCGCTCGGCCCCGTGGATGCGGTAGGCGTGGACGTCGTAGCAGCGCCCGAGCCCCCGCGCCTCGTCCTCAAAGCGCACGGGTTCGCCCGTCAGCGCCACGCTCCCGTAGAGGTCGAACCAGCGCTGCTCGTGCGCGGGGACGAGGTCGCGCATCCACCGCCCGACCGCGTCCGCGAGGCCGGTCTGCCGCTCGAAGGCCGGGTTGACCTCGACGAAGCGGTAGTCCTCCGCGCGGCCCGCGGCGTCGAAGCGCATCTCGACGATGCAGAACCCGGCGTCGATCGACGAGAACAGCGAGCGGAAGCGCTCCTCGCTCTCGCGCGAGGCCTGCTCGGCCGCCTTGGTGGCCGTGACGTCCACCGCCACGCCCGTGTAGCGCAGCGCCCGCTCGCCGTCGCGCTCGTAGCAGTGGCCGCGCACGAGCAGGTGGCGGGCCGCGCCGTCCGGCTGCGGCACCCGGAACTCCTTCGAATAGGGCGCCGAGGCCGCGACCGCCTCAACCATCCTGTCGGCCGCCGCGGCCCGGTCCTCGGGGTGGATGGCGTCCGTCACCTCGGCCAGGGGCACGCCGCCGTCCGACAGGCGCCCGGGGGCGAGCCGGAAGAAGCCGGCGTAGCGCTCGTCGCCCCGGATCAGCCCCTCCCCCACGTCCCAGTCGAAGAAGCCGACCAGCCCCGTGTCGAGCGCGGTCTCGATCCGCTCCCGGTCGTCGCGCAGCGCCCGGACGGCCCGGCGCCGCTCGGTCCGGTCGCGCAGGATCTTGATGAAGCCCGTGACCGCGCCACCGTCGCGCAGCGCCATCATCTCACCGTCGCCCCAGAAGCGCAGGCCGCTCCGGCGCAGGTGCCAGCGCTCGTCCCGGCCGCGGCCTCGCTCCAGCGCGTCGCGCATCTCGGCGGCCGGCACGCCGGCCGCGACGTCCTCGGTCGTGAAGATGCGCTCGGCGGTCTCGCCCAGCATCTCGGCCTCGGTCCAGCCCAGGATGCGGTGCGCGCCCTCGTTCCAGCTCGTCACCCTGCCCCGCAGGTCGAGGCTGACGATGGCGTAGTCGACCGCGCTGTCGAGGATGAGCCGGCTGCGGGACTCGGCCCGGCGCTGGCGCTCCAGCGCGCGGTCCCGCTCGGCGATGGCCCTGCGCCCCTCGAGCTTGTCCATGGCGGCGCGCGCCAGGGCGCGCAGGATGAAGCCCTGCTC
>CAXTFP010000199.1:0-6291 GCA_964243135.1 uncultured Lichenihabitans sp. | reverse complement strand
TCTCCATCCAGGCGATCAGCGGCAGGAGCGGCAGGATCCAGGCCAGGCCGAGGAGAGCGTAGATCACGGACTGGACGGGGCCGGAAGCGTCGTGGATGGGCTTCGCCTCCGCCGTCACCATGGCGCAGACGGCGTAGAGCACGACGAAGACCAGCATGGCTCCGGCGCCGATGAACTTGCGGACCCGTCGGGTCATGGCGTTCTCCTCGTGTCGCGGCCCGGTCCGATCGCCGCTTGCGCGTCAGGGTGCCCGATGCGACAGGGTGCGCGTGGATCGCGGTCGGCCGGATGTCTATTTCAGCTCGGCGTCCAGGTCAGGTGTAAGCCGCCCCATGTCGACCCTTCAAGCCCATCCTTCTTCCACGCTGCCGAGGCCGCGGGCCTCGTCCGCCCCGGAAGCGCGCGTCCTCCCGCGTACGAGCGCGATGGGGCTCGTCCGCCTGTGGCTCTGGGCGGTCGCGGGCTGCATCCTGGCCATGGTGGTGGTGGGTGGCGCGACGCGCCTTACCCAGTCCGGCCTGTCGATCACGGAATGGAAGCCGGTGGTGGGCGTGCTGCCGCCGCTGACCGTGGAAGCGTGGCAGGCCGAGTTCGATAAGTACAAGCTCATCCCGCAGTATTCGCTGCTCAACGCCGACATGGACCTCGCCGGGTTCAAGTCGATCTTCTACTGGGAATGGGCGCACCGCCTGCTCGGCCGCGTCATCGGCGCGATCGTGGCGTTGCCGCTGATCGGCTTCTGGCTCACGGGCCGGCTGACGCCCGCCCTGAAGCCGCGCCTCGTCGGGCTCTTCGCACTGGGCGGGCTTCAGGGTCTCATCGGCTGGTTCATGGTCAAGTCCGGCCTCAGCGCGCGGACGGAGGTGTCCCAGTATTTCCTCGCCCTGCACCTCGTGACGGCCTCGCTCACCTTCATGTGGGCGATCTGGCTCGCCGAGGGCCTGCGGAGCCGGGACGAGGCGCGCGCGACGCCCGCAGCCGGACGGCTGCGCGGCACCGCGACGCTGCTGCTGGTGCTTGTGCTGGTGCAGATCGGCCTCGGCGCGCTGGTGGCGGGCCTCCACGCCGGGCTCACTTACAATACGTGGCCGCTCATGGACGGGCACCTCGTCCCGCCGCTGGCCGACCTCGCGCGGCAGATGCCGCTCTGGTCGAACCCCTTCGAGAACGTCACCACCGTGCAGTTCGACCACCGCATGGTGGCCTACGCGGTCCTGCTCGCGGCGCTGTTCCACGCGCTCGACGCCCGGCGCCGGGCCTTCGGCACGCCGGCCGCGCAGCGCGCCGGGCTCCTGGTGCTGGCCGTGCTGGCCCAGGCTGTCATCGGCATCACAACGCTGCTGCTGGTCGTGCCGCTGTGGGCCGCGCTGCTCCACCAGTTCTTCGCCATGGTGGTGCTGGGCACGGCCGTGCTGCACCGGCGCCGGCTGTCGGCGCCGGTCGAGCTGCGTCAGGGGCTCGCCGCCAGGGCCTGAGACAGGTCGGCGACGAGGTCGGCCGCGTCCTCGATGCCGACCGACAGCCGCACCGTGTCCGGCCCCGCGCCCGCCGCCACGCGCTGGTCGTCGGTGAGCTGCCGATGCGTGGTGGAGGCCGGGTGGATCACCAGTGACCGCGTGTCGCCCACGTTGGCGAGGTGCGAGAAGAGCTTGAGCCGGCTCACCAGGGCCACGCCGGCGTCGTAGCCGCCCTTCAGCGCGAAGGTGAAGACCGCGCCGGCCCCCTTCGGGCAGTAGCGCTGCGCCAGCGCGTGGTAGGGGTCGCCGGGCAGGCCGGGGTAGCTGACCCTCGCGACGGCGGGGTGCCGCGACAGAAAGGTCGCGACGTCGAGCGCGTTGTCGCAGTGGCGCCGCATGCGCAGCGGCAGCGTCTCGATGCCGGTCAGGATCAGGAAGGCGTTGAAGGGCGACAGCGCGGGCCCGAGGTCGCGCAGTCCCAGCACCCGGCAGGCGATGGCGAAGGCGAAGTTGCCGAATGTTTCGCCCAGCACCATGCCGTCATAGTCGGGCCGCGGCTGCGACAGGGCGGGATAGCGGTCGTCCGCCATCCAATCGAAGGTACCCCCGTCGACGATCAGTCCGCCGATGGAATTGCCGTGGCCGCACAGAAACTTCGTGGCCGAATGCACCACGATGTCGGCACCGTGCTCGAAGGGGCGGACGAGGTAGGGCGAGGCCAGCGTGTTGTCGACGATCAGCGGCACGCGGGCCCGCTTCGCCACGGCCGCGATGGCCGCGACATCCGTGACGATCCCGCCGGGGTTCGCCAGGGCCTCGATGAAAATCGCCTTCGTCCGCTCCGTCACCAGGGCCGCGAAGCTCTCCGGGTCGCCGGGATCGGCCCAGCGCACGTGCCAGCCGAAGCGTTTGAAGGCGTGGTTGAATTGATTGATCGACCCGCCGTAGAGCTTCGTCGAGGCGATGAACTCGTCGCCCGGCCCCATCAGCGTGTGGAACGCCACCTGCTGGGCGGCGTGGCCCGAGGCCACGGCGAGCGCCGCCGTGCCGCCCTCCAGCGCCGCCACACGCTCCTCCAGCACCGCGCAGGTCGGGTTGGTGATGCGCGAATACACGTTGCCGAAGGCCTTTAGGCCGAACAGCGAGGCCGCGTGGTCGACGTCGTCGAAGACGAAGGAAGCGGTCTGGTAGATGGGCGTGGCGCGGGCGCCGGTCGTGGGGTCCGGCTGGGCGCCGGCGTGGACCGCGAGGGTCGCGAAGCCGGGGATGTGGTGGTGAAGCGTCTCAGCGTCGTGGGTCATGGGCATGCTCCGGGTCTGGGCTGCGCGGCCCAGATGAGCACGGACGGTGGCGCGACGATAGGCAGTCCCGACTTCAGTGGACCGACGGCGGCTCCGTGACCGATCCGGGCGAGCGGCCTGCGGTCTCGAGGACTGAGCTGATAGAGGGATCGGCAAAGGATCTGCGATCGACGGTTCGCCTGCCGTCGCAGGCCGGTGGTACCGTGATACCGTACCGGCCAACCTCATGTTTTCGGCGCCGGATTTCCGCGCGATCGCGTTGACGGATGCGGGGCGGGCCCGTAGAAGGGCGTCCAGCGGCGGCCTCCGGACGGGGGCCGTCCGATCCGTCACGGAACCCGATCCCCCATGTTTGGCAAGACACATTCGACCAAGACGGCCGACATCGAGAAGCAGTGGGTCGTGATCGACGCCACCGGCCTCGTCGTCGGGCGCCTCGCGTCCATCATCGCGCTGCGCCTGCGCGGCAAGCACAAGCCCACCTTCACGCCCCACATGGACGATGGCGACCACATCGTCGTGGTGAATGCCGACAAGGTCGTGTTCACCGGCCGCAAGAAGGAACAGAAGGTGTATTACCACCACACCGGCTACCCGGGCGGCATCAAGGAGCGCAGCGCCAAGTTCATCCTGGACGGCCGCTTCCCCGAGCGCGTCGTGGAGAAGGCCGTCGAGCGCATGCTGCCCCGCGGTCCGCTCGGCCGCCGCCAGCTCGGCAACCTGCGCGTCTACAAGGGCGCCGAACACCCGCATGTCGCCCAGGCACCCGTCCCGCTCGACGTCGCCGCCATGAACTCCAAGAACGTCAGGAGCGTCTGATGGCCGAAACGCTGTCGTCCCTGCAGGACCTCGCCAACATCAACGCCGCCGCCCCGGCGGAAGGCCCCGTCCACGTCCAGAAGCTCGACGCCCAGGGCCGCGCCTATGCGACCGGCAAGCGCAAGGACGCCGTCGCCCGCGTGTGGATCAAGCCCGGCTCGGGCAAGATCAGCGTCAACGGCCGCGCCTTCGACGTCTACTTCGCCCGGCCCGTGCTGCGCATGATCGTGCAGCAGCCGCTCGGCATCGTCAGCCGCACCAACCAGTACGACCTCACCGTCACCGTGGCGGGCGGCGGGCTGTCGGGTCAGGCGGGCGCGGTGCGCCACGGCCTGTCGAAGGCCCTGACCTACTTCGAGCCGGAGCTGCGCCCCGCGCTGAAGCGCGCAGGCTTCATCACCCGCGACTCGCGCGTCGTCGAGCGCAAGAAGTACGGCCACAAGAAAGCCCGCCGCTCCTTCCAGTTCTCCAAGCGCTGACGCCGGTCGGCCTGGACGACGGAGACGAAAGCGGCCTTCGGGCCGCTTTTTTCTTGAGTTCACTTCCTCGAAACGCGACGGCGAGGCACGGTATGGCGACGGTCTTCATCGACGGCGAGGCGGGCACGACGGGGCTCGGGATCCGCGACCGCCTCGCCCGTCACCCGGGCGTGAGCCTGCGCTCGATCGACCCCGACCGGCGCAAGGACCACGCCGCCAAGGCGGAGCTGATGCGCGCGGTCGACCTCGTGATCCTGTGCCTGCCGGATGCCGCCTCGCGCGAAACGGTGCGGCTCGCCGACGAGCTCGCCGCCGCGGCCCCCAAGGTGCTCGACGCCTCGACGGCCTATCGCGTGGCGCCGGACTGGACCTACGGCTTCGCCGAGCTCGACCCCGACCAGCCGGCGCGGATCCGCGCGGCCCGGCGCGTCAGCAACCCCGGCTGCTACGCGACCGGCGCCATCGCGCTGCTGCACCCGCTCGTGGCCGCCGGTCTGATCCCGGCCGACTTCCCTCTCACCATCAACGCCGTCAGCGGGTTCAGCGGCGGCGGCAAGGCGATGATCGAGGACTACGAGGCCGGCACGGCGCCGGTCTTCCAGCTCTACGCCCTCGAACTCGAACACAAGCACCTGCCGGAGATCCAGCGCTACGCGGGGCTCGCGACGCGCCCGATCTTCGTGCCGTCGGTGGGCAACTTCCGCCAGGGCATGGCGGTCAGCGTGCCGCTGCACCTCGACGCCCTGCCGGGCCGGCCCGCGCTGGCCGACCTCGAAGCGGCCTTGGCGCGGCACTACGCAGGCTGTGAGCACGTCCGCGTCGTGCCGGCGCAGGGGCGGGTCGATCCGCGGGCCAGCAACGGCACGAACGAGATGGAACTGCGGGTGGCGGGCAGCGAGGCGCGCCGGCAGGCGGTGCTGCTGGCGACGCTCGACAACCTCGGCAAAGGCGCCTCGGGCGCGGCCGTGCAGAACCTGGAGCTGATGCTCGGGGTGGGCTGACGCGGCGCGGCCGGATCAGTCCTTGCGCCAGGGCACCACGCGCTGGCGCTGCTCGCCGAGGCCGGCGATGCCGAGCGACATCACGTCCCCGGCCTTCAGGAACACCGAGGGCCTCATCCCGAGGCCGACGCCGGGCGGCGTGCCGGTGGTGATGACGTCGCCCGCCTCCAGCACCATGAAGTGCGACACGTAGGACACGATCTGCACAACGTTGAAGATCATCGTGGCGGTCGAGCCCGTCTGCATGCGCCGTCCGTTGACGTCGAGCCACATGTCGAGCGCTTGCACGTCCGCGACCTCGTCGGGCGTCACCAGCCAGGGGCCGAGCGGCCCGAAGGTGGCGCAGCCCTTGCCCTTCATCCACTGCCCGCCGCGCTCGGTCTGGAAGGAGCGCTCGGACACGTCGTTGCAGATGCAGAAGCCGGCGATGTGATCGAACACCTCCTTCTCGCCGATGTAGGAGGTGCGGCTGCCCATCACGATGGCGAGCTCGACCTCCCAGTCGGACCGCTCGGAGCTCTTCGGCAGCATCACGTCGTCGTCAGGGCCGACGATGCAGTTCGGCGCCTTGTTGAAGAGGATCGGCTCCTTGGGCATCTCGGCGCCCGTCTCGGCCGCATGGTCGGCGTAGTTGAGGCCGACCGCGATGAAGTTGCACGGCCGGGCCACGCAGGGGCCGAGCCGCTGCGCGCCCGCGACGGCGGGGAGGCCATCCGGATCGGCCGTCTTGATGCGGGCCAGCGACGCGGGGCCCAGGTGCTCGCCCGCGAGATCCGGCACGAGGTGGCCGATGTCGCGCAGCGCGCCACCGTGGATCAGGCCCGGCTTCTCGCGTCCGGGTTCGCCGTAGCGCACCAGTTTCATGCCCGTCTCCCGCAGCTCGGCACCTCAGCAGGCTTGCTTGGCTTCCGCCACGCAAGCCTGCTGAGATCTCTCATGATGGCGCAACGTTTGTCCCGCAGCTCGTGTGTGACGAGCTGCGGGACGTTGCTTAGGTCGGGCGGCCGGGCCCAGCCCGGATTATGAGGTCCGCCCCCATCCGCGACAAGGGCGAGGTTCCGCGGCTTGCACGGGCGTAACGGCGCGTTCGTCGTTGCGCGCTATCGGAGGTGCCATGCTCCAGCCCAGGCTGCGCCCCATGTCGACTGCCGCATCCGTCCCGCGCCCCGCGCCGCCCCCGTCGGCGGCGCTCCGGCGCTGGCTGTCGCCGTGGAGCGTGCCGGCCGCGGTCCTG
>CAXTFP010000198.1:0-6310 GCA_964243135.1 uncultured Lichenihabitans sp. | reverse complement strand
TTCATCGCCTCGGAGGTGATGTTCTTCGTGGCCTGGTTCTGGGCCTATTTCGACGTCAGCCTCTTCCCCGGCTTCGCGCGCCAGTTCCTGCGCACGGACTTCACGGGCGGCCACTGGCCGCCGAAGGGCGTGTCGACCATCGACGCCTTCCACCTGCCGCTGTTCAACACGCTGATCCTGCTCACCTCCGGCACCACCATCACCTGGGCGCATCACGCGATGCTCCAGAACGACCGCGCTTCGCTGCGCAACGGCCTGATCCTCACGGTGCTGCTGGGCATGCTCTTCACCGCCGTGCAGGCGCACGAGTACATGGACGCGCCCTTCGCGTTCCACAACAACGTCTACGGCTCGACCTTCTTCATGGCGACGGGCTTCCACGGCTTCCACGTCATCATCGGCACGATCTTCCTGGCGATCTGCCTCATGCGGGCCTCGGCGGGCCAGTTCACGCCGCGGCGCCACCTCGGCTTCGAGTTCGCCGCCTGGTACTGGCACTTCGTCGACGTGGTGTGGCTGTTCCTGTTCGTCGCCATCTACGTCTGGGGATCATGGGGCTTCGCCACCACGGGCGCGCCGGCCTGATCTGAATCCGGGCGAGGCCGCCGCGTCGGTTCGCAGGAGCCAAGCCCCATGGCGATCGAGGATTTCGCGCCCGTGTCGCCGGTCTCGGCGGCGCTGGGCAACCATTGTCCCCACTGCGGCCAGGGTCGCCTGTTCCGCGGCTTCCTCGATCTGGCGCCCCGCTGCGACGTCTGCGGCCTCGACTACGGCTTCGCGGACGCGGGCGACGGCCCCGCGGTCTTCGTGTCCTTCGCGGCGCTGGTCGTGGTGGTCGGGCTGGCCCTGCTGGTCGACGCCTATTTCGAGCCGCCGGTCTGGCTCCTCCTGCTGATCTTGCTGCCCGTGATCCTCCTCCTGTGCCTCGGCCTGCTGCGGCCCTGCAAGGCCGTGATGATCGGCCTACAGTACCGCAACAAGGCCGAGCAGGGCAGACTGGGCCCGTGACGGCCGGCGCGGCCCCGAGGGCGCGGGCCGGGGCCTGGCGCGGCCTCGCGGCGCCGGCCCTGGCGACGCTGCTGATGGCGGCCTTCCTGGTGGGGCTCGGCCTGTGGCAACTCCGGCGCCTCGCCTGGAAGGAGGGGCTGGTCCGCGAGATCGCCGAGCGCGTCACGGCCGCGCCCGTCCCCCTGCCGCCACGCGCGGACTGGGCGGGGCTCAAGGTCGACGACTACGCCTACCGCCGCATCGCCGCGACCGGCACCTTCGACCACGCGGGCGAGGTCCACGTCTTCCGGCCCCTCGGCGAAGCCCGCGGGCCGTTCGGCGGCGTCGGCGACCTCGTGCTGACGCCTCTCCACCTCGACGCGGGCGGCACGGTCATCGTGAACCGCGGCTTCGTGCCGGCCGACCGGGTCGACCCCGCCACGCGGGCGCCGGGTCAGGTCGAGGGCGGCGTGACCGTCACGGGGCTGATGCGCGAGCCCGAGACCCGCAACCCTTTCACGCCGGCCGACGACCCCGCGCGCGGCCAATGGTTCACCCGCGACCCCGCAGCCATCGCAGCCTGGCTCCATCTGGAGGACACCGCGCCCTTCACGATCGACCAGGACGCGGGCGGCGCGCCGGGCGGGCTGCCGCAGGGCGGCGAGACCGTGCTGTCCCTCCCCAACGACCACCTGTCCTACGCCCTCACCTGGTTCGGCCTCGCGGTCGGCCTCATCGGCGTCTTCGCGGCCTACGCGGCGCGGCGGATTCGGACGGGGTGAGGCGCCCCTCGCTCATCCGATCAGCTCCATCCGGTCCACGTCCACGAGGCCCCGATCGGTTATCTTCAGGTGCGGGATCACCGGCAGGGGCAGGAAGGCCACCTGCAGGAAGGGCTCGGCCAGCGTCACCCCGAGGCTCACGGCCGCGGCCCGCAGCGGCAGCAGCGCCGCGTGGACGTCCTCGTGCGGGCGGTCGCTCATCAGCCCGGCCACCGGCAGCGGCAGGTCGGCCAGCACCCTGCCGCGCTCCACCACGGCGAAGCCGCCGCCGATCGTGCCGAGGTGGTTCACCGCCGCCGCCATGTCGGCGTCGTCGACCCCGACGGCGCAGATGTTGTGGCTGTCGTGGCCGACCGAGGACGCGATGGCGCCGCGCGTCAACCCGAAGCCGTGCACGAAGCCGCGGGCGACGTTGCCGTTACGCCCGTGCCGCTCAACCACGCAGACCTTAACGACGTCCTGGGCGATGTCGGGCCCGACCGCGCCCCCCGCCACCGGCAGGTCGAAGGCGAGGCGCTCGGTGATGATGCGGCCCGGCACGACCCCGATCACCGGCACCGACCGCGCCGTCCCCTGCCCCGAGTGCCCCACCGCGAGGTCCGCGGCCGTGACCGCGCGGGCCCGCATGCTGTCGAGGCCGATGGGCGCCACGGCCCCGCGCGTCGCGAACAGCGCGTCCTCGACCACGCGGCCCGCCGACACCACGTCCGACACGCGGCAGGTGTCGAGCGCGTCGATGAGGGCGATGTCGGCCCGGAGACCCGGGGCCACCATGCCGCGGTCCGTCAGCCCGAAGGCGCGCGCCGCCGTCAGCGACGCCGCGCGGTAGGCCGCGAGGGGCGCCACGCCGAGCCGGATCGCTGCGCGGATGATACCATCGATGTGGCCGCCCTCGGCGATGTCGAGCGGGTTGCGGTCGTCCGTGCAGAAGGCCAGGAACGGCGAGGTGTCGACGGTGAGCAGCGGCGCCAGGGCGGCCAGGTCCTTCGACACCGATCCCTCGCGGATCAGCACCGTCATGCCCTTGCGGATCTTCTCCAGCGCCTCCTCGGCGCCCGTAGCCTCGTGGTCCGTGCGGATGCCGGCCGCCGCGTAGCCGTTGAGGTCGAGGCCGCGCACGAGCGGGGCGTGGCCGTCGACGTGACGGCCCGCGAAGGCTTCGAGCTTGGCGAGGCAGCCGGGGTCGCGGCCGAGCACGCCGGGGAAGTTCATGAACTCCGCCAGCCCCAGCACCTTGGGATGGCGGGCGTAGCGGGCGAGGTCGGCGGCCCCGATCTCCGCACCCGCCGTCTCCAGCGCCGTGGCCGGCACGCAGCTCGAAAGCTGCACGCGCAGGTCCATGACGGTGCGCTCGGCGCAGGCGAGGAAATAGTCGAAGGCCGCGGTGCCGAGCACGTTGGCCATCTCGTGGGGGTCGCAGATCGCCGTCGTCACGCCGTGAGGCAGCACGCAGCGGTCGAACTCCAGCGGCGTCACCAGCGACGACTCGACGTGGAGGTGGGTGTCGATGAAGCCCGGCACGGCGATCCGCCCCGCGCCGTCGAGCACCCGCCGGCCCTCATAGCGCCCGTAGGTGCCCACCACCGTGTCGCCGCAGACCGCGACGTCGGTCGGGACCAGGGCGCCGGTGACGAGGTCGAGCAGCCGCAGGTCCTTGACCACGAGGTCGGCGGGCTCCAGGCCCCGCCCCTGGGCGATGCGCCGCGCGATTGTTCCGGCCGATGCCGCCATGCCCGATGCTCCTGTGCCGCGGCATATCCTCCTCCGCGACGCGGAGGAGGGGGACCGCCTGCAAGGCGGTGGAGGAGGCGACCGGGTGCGAGGTCGGCCGATCCTCACCCCGTCACCCCATCCAGGGCTCCGCCCTGGACCCGCCAAAGGGCGAGCCCTTTGGCAACCGACGCGACGGGATTCAGGATCAGTGCGCCGGCACGTCCTCGGCGATCGCGCTCTGCTCGACCGGCACCTCGGCCTCCGCGGCGCCGTGAGCCGCGAGCAGCGGCGCGTCGGCCGGCGCCGGGGGCCTCACCCGCAGGTGCTCGACCTCGCCGCCTCGGCTGATCTGCTCCTTCGGGGTCATCCAGGTGAAGGCGTCGAGCTTGCCCGAGACGGGCGACACGGGCGCCCAACTGTCCGACACCAGCCCGTCCGCCACCCAGGCCGGGTCGCGCGGGGCGCGCTGCGCCCGCTGCAGCCACTCGAACAGCGCGCCGGTCTCGCCGTGCTCGGCCTCCTCGATCTCGGCCATGAGGCGGCACACCTTGGCGGTGGGCCGCGCGCCGTCCTCCGCCTCGACGAGCGGCTTCAGCGTGTCCCGGGCGCGATCGAACTCCCGCGCCTCCAGGGACGCGCGCGACACGGCCATCAGGCTTTCGGGGTCGCGCGGCGCCATGCGGGCCAGCGCCTCGGCGCGGGCCAAGCGGTCGGCCGCCGAATCGCCGGAGCGGACCCCGACGTAGGCATCCGCGAGGTCCGGGTGCGGCGTCGCCTGGTAGGCGGTCTCGATCAGCTTCGAGGCGCGGCGGATGTCGCCCTTGCGGGTCAGCAGCCGGCCCGCGAGGGCCGCCGCCGGCACCAGCGTCGGCGCCAGCTTCAGCGCGCCCCGCACGAGGCTCAGCGCTTCCTCGGGCTCGCGCTCGGCGATCTCGGCCGCCAGCGCGGTGTTCAGCACCGCGCGCTGGCGGTTGGCGGTGGCGCGGTCGATCAGCCGCCCACCGAGGTTGCGGTCCACCGCCGTCAGCGCGCCGGCCCAGTCGCCCCGCGCCGCGCGGTGCTCCAACACGGCTTCGCCCGCCCAGGGCAGCGTCGCGGTCTTCAGCGCCTCCTCGGCATAGGCGTAGGCGGCCTCGGGATCGTCGCGGCGCCGCGCCTCGATGTGGAGCCCGCGCAGGCCGAGCGCCCGCGTTTCCGGGTGGTTCAGCATCTCGGCGAAGCTCCGCTCCGCGGCCGCCGGGTCGCCCGACATCTGCGCGGCCTGGGCCTTGAGCAGCAGCACCATGGGCTCACGCTTGAGGAAGCGGTCGGCCTCGGCCGAGTGGCGCAGCGCCGCCGCCTGGTCGCCCGTGCCCACCGCCACCATGCCGCGCGACAGGGCGGTGAGGCCGCGCTGCCGGCGGCGCGAGCGCGACGCCATCGACATCAGCGAGGGGATGGCGAAGACGAAGCGGATGACGCTCCAGGCCACCGCCACCAGCGCGGCGCCGACCAGCAGCGCGATGGCGCCCACCAGCGTGGAGGTGGCGTATTCGCGCCCGCCGAACGTCACCAGCACGGTGCCGGGATGGTCGGCCATCCAGACCACGCCCAGCGCCAGCAGCACCACGACGGCGAAGTAGATCAGCACGCGTATCATGGATCGCCCACCTTCATCGGATCTCACTCCGCACCGGACCCGAGGCGGAGCGCACGGGCTTCACATCAGCGGGGGCGCCGAGGGCGGCATCCCCGCACCGCGGCCGTCAGCTCTTGGAGCGGCCGAGGGTCGCGATGGAGCGGGCGACGAGGTCGCGCGCCGCGCCCTCGGCGTCGCTCCGGCCCAGGGCGGCCGCGGCCCAGTCCTGCGACCTGTCCTGGCCGGCCTGGGGCAGCTTGGCCCAAGCGGCGAGCGCGCCCGCCACGTCGTCCGCGGCCAGGGCGCCGTCGATCTGCGATACGACCGCCGCGGGATCGTCCCCCCGCACGGCCCCGACGCGCCGCACCTGCACGAGGGCGCGCGCGCTGGCGGCGAAACGGTCGAGCGCGCTGCCGGCCTCGGCCGGCTTCACGGCCGCCAGCACGTCGCCCTCGACGGCCTCCCAGCGCTCCCTGAGGGAGGCGATCGTGGGCGCGCCCGCGGCGGCCAGCGGGGCCAGCTTGGCCAAGGCCTCGGGCTCGGCGCCGAGCCCCTTCAGGGCGTCGAGGTCGGCCGCGTAGGGACGCCCTTCGGCGAGCGCGCGGCCGATCGACTGGCCGACGAGGGCGATCGGCGTGGCCCTGGTCTCGTCGGCGCTGCCCACGGCGCGGGCTTCCGTCGCCCGCGTCCCGTCCTTGGCGGCCGACAACTGGCCCTCGAGGCCCGCGACCTTGCCGTCGAGCGCCGCGGCGGCGGTCTGGAGCGGGGCGAGGTCCACCTTCGGCAGGGCCGCCAGCGTCGATTGGAGCTTGCCGGACTGCGCGGCCTCGTCGTTCAGCTTGGCTTCGAGGCCGTTGGTGCGGCCCTCGAAGCCGTTCATGCGGGCGTCGAAGCCGTTGATCCGGCCGTCGACACCGTTGACCTTGGCGTCGAAGCCGTTGAGGCGGGCGTCGGCCCCGTTGACCTTGCCCTCGATCGCCGTCAGCCGCCCGTCGAGGGCGCCGACCCGGGCGTCCACGGGCCCGAAGTCGGGCGCCGCGGGCTTGGGCAGGTCGGCCAGGGCGCGGGCGGTCGTGTTCTGGTCGCCCGACAGGGTCCCGAGGCGCGCGTCGACGTCGTCGATCTTGGCGGCCAGCGCCGCCAGGGCGCCGGCCGTCGCGACCTCGGCCACTGGGGGGGCGGGCGCGGCCGGGGCGGGTTCCGCGGCGGC
>CAXTFP010000197.1:0-6314 GCA_964243135.1 uncultured Lichenihabitans sp. | reverse complement strand
CCTAACCCCGCGGAGAACCATCGAGGGGGCCGTCATGGCGGGGCGACTGGCGGGCAGGACGGCGCTGCTGACGGCGGCCGGGCAGGGGATCGGCCGCGCCACGGCCGAAGCCTTTCTGGCCGAAGGCGCCCGGGTGATCGCCACCGACCTCGATCCGGCCAAGCTCGCTGGCCTCGACGGCGCCGAGCGCCATGCCCTCGACGTGCGCTCGACCGCGGCCGTCGAGGCCCTGGCCCGCGACGTCGGGCCGGTCGACGTGCTGTTCAACTGCGCCGGCTTCGTCCACCACGGCACGGTGCTGGACTGTTCGGAGGACGACTGGGACTTTTCCTTCGACCTCAACGTCAAATCGATGCACCGCACGATCCGCGCCGTGCTGCCCGGCATGCTGGAGCGCGGCCGCGGCTCCATCGTCAACGTGGCGTCCGGCGCCTCCTCGGTGCGCGGCCTGCCGAACCGCTACGTCTACGGCGCCAGCAAGGCCGCGGTGATCGGCCTCAGCAAGGCGGTGGCGGCCGACTTCATCGCGCGCGGCGTGCGCTGCAACGCCATCTGCCCCGGCACGATCGAGAGCCCCTCGCTCGACGGCCGCATCGACGCGCTCGCCGCGTCGACCGGGCAGACGCGCGACGCCGTGCAACAATCCTTCGTCAGCCGTCAGCCCATGGGTCGGCTCGGCACCGCGCGGGAGGTGGCCCTGCTGGCGGTCTACCTCGCGTCGGACGAATCGAGCTACACCACCGGCGCCATCCACCTCGTGGACGGCGGCTTCTCCCTGTAGGCCGCCGGCCGCCCCGGATCGATCTCACCATGCCGCCAGCCCCGACCGACAGCCTCGCCGCCGCCGTGACCCCCATCGCGGCCGGCGCCCACGTCCCGGCCGCGTGCTTCCTCGGCGCCGTGCCGGCCCTGGCGCTGGGCGACGGCACGGTGCTGCTCGGCACGGGGGAGGAGCGGCGCGTCGCGGCCCACCCCGACGGCGCCGTGCTCTGCGCCGCGGCCGACGGCGAGCGGCTCGTGACGGGCGGCGACGACGGCCGGGTCGTGTCGACCCGCGCGGACGGCACGTCCGAAGAGCTCGCCGCCGAGGCCGGCGGCTGGGTCGATGCTCTGGCGCTCCACCCCACCGGCGCGGTGGCCTGGGCGACGGGCCGCACCGTGCGGGCGCGCTCCGCCAAGGGCGAGGTGAGGAGCGTCGCGGCCGGCTCCTCGGTGCGCGGCGTCGCCTTCGCGCCCAAGGGCTACCGGCTCGCCTTCAGCCACTACAACGGGGCCTCGATGTGGTTTCCCAACGCGGCCGAAGCCCCGCAGGCGCTGGAATGGAAGGGCTCGCACCTCGACGTCGCCTGGTCGCCCGACGGCCGCTTCGTCGTCACCACCATGCAGGAGAACGCCATGCATGGCTGGCGGGTGGCGGATTCGAAGCACATGCGGATGTCGGGCTACCCGGCCAAGCCGCGCTCGCTGTCCTGGTCGCCCGACGGGGCCTGGCTCGCCACCTCGGGCGCCGAGGCCTGCGTGGTCTGGCCCTTCGAGGGCAAGGACGGCCCCATGGGCAAGGCGCCGCGCGAATGCGGGGTGCGGCCGGTGCGGGTGTCGCAGGTGGCGTTCCACCCCCGCGCCGGGGTCCTGGCGCTCGGCTACGACGACGGTTTCGTGCTGATGGTGCGGCTCAAGGACAATTCCGAGATCCTGATCCGCCGCGATGACCCGGAGGGCGGCGCCGTGTCGGCGCTGAGCTGGAACGCCGCCGGCGACCGCCTCCTGTTCGGCACCCGCGGCGGCGCGGCCGGCCTCCTCACGCTGCCGAACTGACGGGAGCGAACTCCGAGAGCCGACCGGGACGTCCGAGCATGCGCATCAAGGTCATCAACCCGAACACCACCGCAGCCATGACGGAGGTGATCGCGGCCGCCGCCCGGGCCGCGGCCTCGCCCGGCACGGTGATCGTGGCCGCCACCTCGCCCACCGGGCCGGTGTCGATCGAGGGCCACTACGACGAGGCCGTCAGCGTCGTGGGCCTGCTGAAGGAGGTCCGCGCGGGCGAGCGCGACGGCTGCGACGGCTACGTGGTCGCCTGCTTCGGCGACCCCGGCCTCCTGGCCGCGCGGGAAGCGGCGCGCGGGCCCGTGCTCGGCATCGCCGAGGCCGCCATGCACGCGGCGAGCTTTCTCGCGACCGGCTTCAGCGTCGTGACGACGCTCGGCCGCACGCGGATCATCGCCGAGCACCTGCTGCGCAACTACGGCATGGAGCACCACTGCCGCCGCGTGCGCTCGACCGAGCTCGCCGTGCTGGAGCTCGACGATCCGGCCTCCGGCGCCCGCGCCCGCATCCTCGATGAATGCCGGCGGGCGCTGGACGAGGACGGGTCGGGCGCCATCGTGCTGGGCTGCGCCGGCATGGCGGACCTCGCGGCCGACCTGTCGCGCGACCTCGGCGTGCCCGTGATCGACGGCGTGGGCGTGGCGGTGCGCTTCGTCGAGGCCCTGTGCGGCCTCGGCCTCGGCACCAGCAAGCGCGGCGACCTCGCGACCCCGATCCCCAAACCCTTCGCGGGCGCCCTGTCGGGCATGGCGTGGCGGCGCTGAGAGGCGGATCGCGGCGCGTCAGGCCGGCAGGCGGGTCTCGTCGGCGCCGGCCGAGGTGAAGGCGACCTCGACCAGCGTGCCCTCGTGGGGGCGGCTGCGGATCGCCATGCTGGCGCCGTTGGCGCCGACCAGCGCGCGCGTCAGCGGCAGGCCGAGCCCGTTGCCGTCGGCCGGGCGCGCCGCGCTGGTGCCGCCGAACCGCGCCAGCGCCGCCGCGATCTCCTCGTCCGTCATGCCGACGCCCGTGTCCCGCACCCGCAGCAGGACGGTGCCGACGTCGCTGAGCGCCGTCGACACGATCACCTGCCCGCCGGGCTCGTTGAACTTCACGGCGTTCGACAGAAGGTTTTTGACGATCTGCCGCGCCGAGCGCTCGTCCGCCAGCACGGACGGGACGCGGCCCGCCAGCGACGTCCGCATGATGACGCGCTCGCGATGCGCCTCGGGCTGCATCTGCGCCACAGTCTCGGCCACGATGCGGTTGACGTCGACCGCAGCCACGTCGAGGTCGAGCTGGCCCGCCTCGATCCGCGACAGGTCGAGCAGGTCGCCGACCAGCGCCACCACCTGCGTGCCCGAGGCGTGGATGTCCTTCAGGTAGTCCCTGTAGCGGGCGTTGCCGAGCGGCCCGAAGCGCTCGTCCATCATGACCTCGGCGAAGCCCAGGATGGCGCTGAGCGGCGTGCGGATCTCGTGGTTGACCTTGTCGAGCAGGCCGGCCAGCCGGCCGGCGTCCCCGGCGCGGTCGTGCTCCGTGCGGGCCCGCTCCGTCTCCGCGCGCTTCAGCGCCGTCACGTCGCGCAGCGTCGCGTAGAAGCCCGCGGTTCCCAGCCGGCCCAGCGTCAGCAGCATGGGCACGGCCGCGCCCTCGCCGGTGCGGGCCAGCACGTCGCGCCGGAGCGGCGGCGCACCCACGCCGTCGCGCTGATTCCTCACCTCGCCGAGGAGCCCCAGCGCCGCCGGGCGGCTCTCGGGCGCCAGCATCTCGGTGAAGCTCTGCCCGCGGGCGTCCTCGGCGCCGGGGCGCCCGAACCACCCCTCGCCGCGCCGGTTCAGGCGGCGGATGCGCCCGTCGGCGTCGAGCAGCGCCACGGCGTCGTCGACGCGGTCGAGCAGGTCGCCGGCGTGAGTTTCCGCCTCGGGTGCCGGGGCCGGCGGGATCGCGGGAGGGGCGGGGGCGGCCGCCTCCGGCTCGTCCAGGATCCACAGCGTCGCCTCGGCCCCCTCCCAGGCGATGGGGCGGCTCCGGGCCGCGGTCGCCACCGCGTCGCCGTGCCCGCCCCGGAACGTCGAACCGCCGGCTTCGCCCACCTCCTCCGGCGCCATCAGGGCTTCGCCGGCCCGCAGCACGTCGCCGGGCGACGCATAGCCGAGCCGCGCCGCAGCCGCGGCATTGGCGAAGACCGGGGATCGCCCGGCCATCACGAGGAGCCCCATCGGCAGGAGGTCGAGCGACAGGGTCGGCGCGGCCGGGCCGGTTTCGGCCGCGTCGTCCTCGGGCGGCGCGGGGAGGTGTACCGCTTCGGCGGGAGCGGCCGGCGCCTCGAGGAGCACGGATTCCTCCGCGTCGCGCGGCCTGGCGTCGATGCGGGCCCGCAGGGCCTCGCCGAGCGCCAGGAAGGCGAGGGCGTCGCTCTGGGCCGCGGGCGCCTCCTCCGCGCCGTCGATCCCCTCGGGCGGCACCGTCTCCGCCGCAGCGTCGTCGGCCGCCGCCGGGGCGGGCAGGAAGCGGACCGAAGAGCTTGCCTGAAACGACCTGAGGTGGACGACATTGTCCGGCGAAGGGACCGGGGTGGAGAGCACGGGCCCGGGCGCCTCCGGCGCGTCGGGTCCCTCCACCTCGGCCGCGGCGTCCTGCGGGGCGGGAAGCTCGCTGGGGAGATCGGCATCCGCGGGCACCTCGGCCGCCGTCGGCGCCGGATCGCTCGGGGCAGTCGCCTCGTCGTCCCGCGGGCGGGGCGGGGCCTCGTCGCGGCGGACGGCAACGGGGGGAACGAGGTCGAGGCGGGTGAGGTCGACGGTGCCGAAACCCCGGAAGCCCGTGAAGACCCGGTTCGCCCCGAGAATCGGCGAAGCGCTCAACGCCATCGGCGCGGTCGCGGCCCCGTCGCCCACCGGCAGGGCGAGCGTGATGCCGGTCCAGGTGGTCCGGGCCGCGAGGGCGGCCCGCAGCCGCTCGGCGGCGACGGGATCGAAGCTCGCCACGACGTCGGGGAATGGCGCGGCCCCGAACCGCACCGGCGAGCCGAGCCGCGCGAAGGTGTCGGCGTCGACCTGCGTGACTGTGTCGGCCGCGTCGGTCCTCCACAGCAGGCGCAGCGACGCCGCGCCATCGACCGCGTGGTTCAACCGGTCGCGCAGGATGGCGAGCTGGCTGCGGCGGGCGAGGCTGGGGACCGCCTCCGGCAGATCGCCCTCGCCAAGCCCGCCCTCGACCGCCGGGGACACCGCCGCGGGCTCCGCTTCCGAAGCTTGGGGCGCCTCCGGTGCCGTCGGGGCGGGGTGGCGCCAGTCTCCCGAGGGCACCTCTCTGGCCGCGAGCGGCACCGCGAAGCCCAGCAGGAGGGTGCCGTCCGCAGCCGTCCAGGTGCGGGTCAGGGCCGTCTCGGCGCGCATCAGGAAACCCCGGGCCAGGCCCGCGCGGGCGAGGCGCGGGGGGCGGCCGGGCACGGCGCCACGGGTCATGGCGTCGAGCCAACCGGACGGACGGTCGTCCGATCCGAACAGCGCTCGCCCGAGGGCGTCGGCGTCGCCAGCGTGCCAATGGCTCATCGCGGCTGCATTGGCCCAGACGATCCGCCGCGGACCGGGGAGGACGACCGCGAAGGCCGCGCCGGCCGCCTTCAGGGGTGCGAAGGCCGGATCGGCGAAGACGTCGTCGACGTCCGTGAGTCCGCCGCTTCGGTCACCGTATCGCTGCATCACCACCGTCCACGTGCCCCAGGGTCGACCGTGTCGATCGAGGAGCGATTTTACATCCGGCCGACGCCACCTTCGCCAGGGCTAACACGTTTTAACATAAACTTAAGCACCCCGCAGCGGCACGACGGCTGCCCGCCGGGTCGGATGATGAACCGTAGAGCGCTCGTCAGCCATCATGTTGCGCTGCACAACGATGTTGCATCGCAATACACCTTGAGGTAGGGAAGCGCCGCGGTCGGCGCCCCATTTTCGGCCTCCTCCGCGTCGGCTCCCGCCGCGCGGGCTCCGTCCGACCCTATCCCCCGAGCAGGAGAGTGTGCGATGACTACGCCGTCCTACGAGATCCCGTCCGACATGCGCGACATGGCCGAGAAGAGCGTCGACCAGGCCCGCCGCGCCTTCGACGGCTTCATGACCGCCGCCCAGAAGGCGGCCGGCCAGGCCGACAACACGGCCGCGACCGTCCAGACCAACGCCAAGTCGATCGGCTCCAAGGCTATGGGCTTCGCGGAAAGCAACGTGCGCAGCGCTTTCGACCTCGCCCAGAAGCTGGTGCGGGCGAAGGACCTCCAGGAGGTGCTGGCCCTGCAGACGGACTATGCCAAGACCCAGATGACCACCATCCAGAGTCAGGCCAAGGAGCTCGGCTCCATCATGCAGACGACCGCGCAGGGCGTGGTCCAGTCGGCCTCCTCCTCGATGAAGTCCGCCGCCGATGAGGCGATGAACCGCAACCAGGGCTGAGGCCCGCTCGGCGGCCGGGCGGAGCGGCCTTCGCGCCGCCCGTCGCCGGCCTGGAAC
>CAXTFP010000196.1:3923-6326 GCA_964243135.1 uncultured Lichenihabitans sp. | reverse complement strand
GAGCGGGGCGGAGTCGACGGCGCCCGGTTCGCGGCCCGGTGCCTCGACGTCGGGCGAGCGGTCGACGACGCGCGGGCGCGGCTTCACGGTCCTGATCGCCGGCGCCGCCCGGCGCAGCGGCGGCTGCGCCGCGGCATTGCCGTCATCCGTCCCGAGGTCGCCGAAGCGCTGCGGCGCCGGATCGGGTTCGGCCGGCCGGACGAAGCGCCGGCCCCCGTTCGGGATGTCGGTGGGCGGCACGAGGCCGTCGCGGTCCGGCTCGCCGCCGCGGGCGAAGGCGCCGGACGGGCGGCCGTCGTCGACGAGGAAGCGCTGCAGGATCTGGGCATCGGCCGCCGCCACGATCAGCCGCTCACGGCGCCCGCGCCCGTCGACCACGTCGGCCACGAACACGCTGCCGTTGCGGCGCAGGGGAGCGAGGACGCGGAAGCCCTGCTGCGCGATGGCCCGCCGGACCTGCTGGGGCGCCATGCCGTCCCAGGTGCCCCCGTCCTCCCAGCCGCCCCAGTTGCCGAAAAACTGCGCCTCCGCGGCGCCCGGCAGGGCGGCGAGCCCGAGCGCCAGGGCCAGCGCGGCGGCCGCGAGCTTCACCCGATGATGTGCCATCGCCCCACTCTCCCCACGGCCCGCGGTATCGGGCCGATGCCTGCACGACCATTGCGGCGGCCCTGCGACCGGCGCTCCGGCCTCATATGACGAGCCGCGCCTGAACCTCACATGCACGGGCCGCCACCGCCACGAAATCGTCGACCGCCGCGTCGGACGTGTCGAAGGCGCAGATGAGCCGCAGCATGCGCTCGCCCTCGCGCGGCGCCTCGTCACCCGGCACCGAGCGCGTCGTCCAGGGATAATAGCGCCCGCCCGCGGCCCGCAGCGCCTCGTCGACCGCGGCCGGCACGATGGGGAACACCTCGTTGGCCTGCGTCGGCCAGGGAAGTCGCACCCCGGGGAGCGCTCGAAGCCCGCGCGACAGGCGCTCGGCGGTCGCGTTGGCCCGGCGGGCGAGGTCGAGCCAGTGGCCCTCGTCGAGGAAGGCCGCCATCTGCGTGCCGAGGAAACGTCCCTTGGACACGGTGTGGCCGCCGCGCTTGCGGCGGAACAGGAAGTCGCCGGCCTTGTCGGGATCGAAGAACACGATCGCCTCGCAGGCGATGGCGCCGTTCTTCGTGGCGCCGAAGGACAGCACGTCGACGCCGGCACGCCACGTGACGTCGGCCGGCGCGGCATCGAGGGCCGCGATCGCGTTGGCGAAGCGCGCGCCATCCATGTGGACCGACAGCTCGGCCTCGTGGGCGATGGCGCACAGCGCCCGGACCTCGTCGGCCCGGTACAGCGTGCCGGCCTCCGTCACCTCGGACAGCGACAGGGCTGCCGGCTGCACCTGCCGGACGACGCCGCGCGGGAAGCGCGCGAGCACGGTGCGGAACCCTTCCGGCGTGATCTTGCCGTCCGCACCGGGGATGGGGACGAGCTTGCCGCCGCCGGTGAAGAACTCGGGCGCCCCGCACTCGTCCTCGATGACGTGGGCCTCCTCGTGGCAGAAGACGGCGGTGCCGGGCGGGCTCAGCGCGGCGAGCGCCAGGGCATTGCTGCCCGTGCCGGTGGCGACCAAGAAGGCCTTGACGTCGCGCTCGAACAGGGCGGAGAGCCGCGCCTCGGCATCCGCGCTCCAGGGGTCCATGCCGTAGGGCGCGGCGGCGCCGGCGTTGCCGTCGACGATGGCCTGGAGGATCTTCGGGCTGGCGCCCGTGATGTTGTCGCTGGTGAAGTTCATGAGCTCGATCGGTGGTGAAGACGGGAACGGTCGATCCGGGCCCAGGGGTCTGATCGGCAGGACCGATCACCGGAGGACGGCACAGCGATCTTGGCCGTCATCGCGCTCGCTCGGCGTGGCTCCCTCGATCGGACCTAACGGATAGCAGATACGGCCGCGCGAGCCATCCCGAGGTTCGAGGTCGATCGGGACAGGCGAGGTGTCGTCGACATTCGGTAGATGCCACGCGGCGACGCGCGAGGGAGTGGTGCCCGCCTACGAGACGCCCGGATGCAGCCACTCTTGCCGGGCCCGGGAAGGTCGGGAAGACCGTGCCGATGAGCGGTTCGACCCGGATCCTTGTCGATCCGCGGGACGTGATGGCGGTCGAAGCGGCGCGCGTGCTCGGCTGTCCTCTTCGAGACATACAACCCGGTCGACCACGAGAAGGTACCTCAGGTCGATCAGGCGAGGATGGGCGGGCGTCGGACATCGAGCAGCCCGTGAGTCCTTCCGAAAGCAGCCAATGCTTTCCGAGCGGTGTCGGATTGTACGGTCTCATGGCGTGGTGCAATTGGAGCGGGTGAAGGGAATCGAACCCTCGTCATCAGCTTGGAAGGCTGTTGCTCTACCATTGAGCTACACCCGCG
>CAXTFP010000196.1:0-3823 GCA_964243135.1 uncultured Lichenihabitans sp. | reverse complement strand
GTAGGACTCGAACCTACGAAGGCATAGCCAGCGGATTTACAGTCCGCCCCCTTTGCCGCTCGGGACACTCCTCCATCCCGCCCGACGTCGCCGCTCGGCGCCGCCCGGTGGCCGCGCTTATCGCCAGGGTGTCGGAACCTGTCAACCCTGCAGCCCACGCCCGGACTCCGCCTGCCCTTGGCTGTCGCTCCGCACCCGTCGGCCTGGGTCCGGAGCCTGTGCCGCGTATGCGCTTCGGCCCGGGGGCGCTATGGTCCCGCTCCGCCGCCCCGCACCGACGCCCGATGAACCTTTCGCCAGCACCGCCGCCCGCCTCCCCCCGCCGCACCGACGGGGCCGGGTTTCACCCCGCGCCGGGCAGCCCGCCGGTGGACTGGGTCGTGGCGGAGGCGCCGGTGCCCTACGGCGAGGCCGTGGCCGCCATGGAGGAGCGCGTGGCGCGGATCGCCGCGGGGGAGGCGGGCGAGCGGGTGTGGCTGGTCGAGCATCCGCCGCTCTACACGGCCGGCACGTCGGCGCGCGACGGCGACCTCAGGGCGGCGCGCTTCCCCGTGCACCGCACGGGGCGCGGCGGCCAGTACACCTATCACGGGCCGGGCCAGCGCGTGGCCTATGCCATGCTCGACCTCAACCGCCGCCGGCCCGACGTGCGGGCCTTCGTGGCGGCGCTGGAGGCCTGGATCATCGGGGCGCTGGCGCGGATGAACGTCAGGGGCGAGCGACGGGAGGACCGCGTCGGCGTGTGGGTGGCGCGGCCCGACAAGGCGCCGGGCCTCGACGGCTCGCCCGCCGAGGACAAGGTCGCGGCCATCGGCATCCGGCTGAAGCGCTGGGTCAGCTTCCACGGCATCTCGGTCAACGTGGAGCCGGATCTGGAGCACTTCGGCGGCATCGTGCCCTGCGGGATCGCGGCCGCGCATCACGGGGTCACGAGCCTCGTCGACCTCGGCCATCCCGTCACCCTGGCCGAGTTCGATGCCCTGCTGCGGGCCGAGTTCGAGACGGTGTTCGGGCCGACCGCGCCCTGACGCCTCCGGCCTCGGCTCGCGGAACTTGCGGCGTCAGCCGCCGTTGCCGATGCGGTCGAGCCGGGCGGGCGGCGGAAGCTGCGGCCGATTTATCGCGGCTTCGGGCCGAATCGAGGGTGCTCGAATCGGCGAAATGGGGCAGGTTCGCCCGAACCTGCCCAGGGAGCGAGACAGATGAGCGAACCCCCGACCCGCCTCGACAAGACCGACGCCCGCGCGGGCAAGTCCGGTGTCGGCGTGCGCTATGTGCTCATCGGCGGGCTGGTGCTGGTGATCGGCATCTTCATCATCCTGGCCCTGGTGCTGCCCCACACGGGCTGAACGTCAGGCAGCCCGGAGCAGCGGGCGGGAGAAGGCGTCCTCGCCGCGCGACACGCCCGGCCAGCCGGCCACGGCGCGGGCCCGCACGGCCCCGGCGAACCAGGACGGCACCGCCTGCGCCTCGTCGAGCACGTTGACCAGCAGGGCGAAACTCGCCGGGGTGCGGGTCGCGTCCGCCTGGGCGATGAGCCAGTCGGCCTGCCGGTCGTCGAGCCGGCCCGTGGGCCGCTCCCCCCAGACGACGTGGTCGGTCACGACCTGAATGAAGAAGCTCGTCCAGGCGTCGCAGCGGCTCAGCGCGGCGCGTTCGAGGTCGAACAGCGACTCGGCCTCGGCGCGGTCGAGCGAGCCTTCGGCGAAGAGGTGCCGATGCAGAGATGCGGGCGCGGGAAAGGTCGTGGCGGCTGTCTCGATGGTCATGGCGATCCGTCCTTGCGTTATCGCGACAGTGACGGCGGCGCATTTCCCGAAGATGAACATGAGTTCATCGCATTTTGGCAAGGTTAAGCCGGCCGCAAGGCACAAGATGAGCGATTTGTTGCTTTCAGCCTTCGTTGACGATGGGGCGGCGGTGGCCAACGCGGGAGGAGCGGCATGACGGAGCGGCGACACATCACGTCGGGATCGGCCTTCGAGCGGGACATCGGCTATGCCCGCGCCGTGGTGGACGGCGACTGGGTCTTCGTGTCCGGCACGACGGGCTTCGATTACGCGGCCGGCACGATCCCCGAGGGCGTGGTGGCCCAATGCGAGCGCGCGATCGGCAACATCGAGGCGGCGCTCGCCCAAGCCGGCTTCGCTCTCGGCGACGTGGTCCGGGTCCGCTACATCCTGCCGAAAGCCGAGGACTTCGAGCCCTGCTGGCCGGTGCTGCGCGCCAGCTTCGGCCCCGTGCGGCCCGCCGCCACCATGATCGTGGCGGGGCTCGCCGACCCGCGCATGCGGATCGAGATCGAGGTCACGGGTCGCCGCCGCGGCTGACGCGCTCAGCGCCAGCGGCGGATCATCTCCCCCGCCAGGGCGCCGAGGTCGGGGGCCATGACGTCGGGCTGCAGCAGGCCGGGCACGGGCAGGGCCGCGTTGCCGGGGCGCGTCAGGAGGGCGCCGGCCCAGCCGAGGCCCTGCGCGCCGAGCGTGTCCCAGGCGTGGGCCGCCACGAGGCAGAGCCGGACGGGCTCCAGGCCGAGCGCGTCCGACACGTGGCGGTAGACTTCCGGGGCCGGCTTGAAGCGGCGCACGGCGTCGACGCTGAACTGCCGCTCGACGAGCCGTGCGATGCCGCTGCGCTCCAGCGGGTTCACCTCGGGGTCGGGCGCCGAGTTCGTCAGCGTCACGAGGCGGAAGCCCGCAGCATGGAGGCGTTCCAGCGCCGGGATCACGTCCGAGTGGGCAGGCATGGCGAGCGTGCGGCGGCGCAACTCGGCGGCGTCGGCGTCGGTCACGGCCGCCCCGCGGATCTCGCCCAGCATGCGCAGCACGCCGGCCCCGAGCGCCCCGAAGGGCACGTAACGGCCCGCGAAGGACGCGGCCTGCGCGTACAGGATCAGTTGCGCGAACCATTCCCGCAGCACGGCGCCGTCGCCGAACAGGCGCAGGAACAGCGGCTCCAGCGCGTCGATGTCGAGCAGCGTCTCGTTGACGTCGAACACAAGGACGGCGGGGGAGGGAGCCTCAGTCACCCAGGCGGTGCCACGCGAAGGCGAGCTCCTCGCGGAAGGCGAAGCGCTTGATGTGGTCGGCGATCACGCCCTCGAAGCGCGCGACGTCCCCGTCCTCCGGCACGGTGGCCCGCAGGGTGAGGACGTCGGCCTCGGCGGCGAGCGCGCAGCTGTGGCCGTCGCGGAAATCGATGAGGCCGCGCTCGGGCGTGAAGTCGACCGTGTATTTATGCGACCAGTGCTTGCAGAGCTGCTGGAGGTAACGGCTGCCATTCGCCGTGGCGACGCGGGCTTCGGAGATCGGCATGGCTCGGTCCTTTCGGTGATCGTTGAAGCCACGATGGCGGCCGAATGCGGCACTGCCGGGACAGGTTCGACCCAGGCCCGCTCACCAGCCGATCGGCACCGGAAAGGCGTCCGGCACGTGGCGCGGCCAGCGCCGCGGCACCACGAGGACGGCGTCGCCCCGGAAGGTGGCGGTGGCGGCCCAAGGATTGCGGGCCAGCCACGCGGCGGCCGCACGGGCGATGCGGCGGCGCTTGGTGCCGTCGATGGTCGCCAGGGCGGCGTCGCGGTCGGCCCGCGCCTTCACCTCGACGAAGGCCACGGTCGCGCCCCGCAGCGCGACGATGTCGATCTCCCCGCCCGCCACCGCGAAGCCGCGGGCGAGGATGCGGTAGCCCTTCAGCGCGAGCAGCGCCGCCGCGATCCCCTCGGCCCGACGCCCGGCGCGGTTGGTGCGGCGGCGGTCGTCGGCGTCGCGCCTCACGGACGGGTGCGCCGCCCGGCCGCGAGCGCCACGGCGCGGCCGTAGAC
>CAXTFP010000195.1:0-6353 GCA_964243135.1 uncultured Lichenihabitans sp. | reverse complement strand
CCGTTACTCGGCCGGCTTCAGCCTCCTGGCCGGGTTGCTGGGATGCATGGTACAGGTCTCATAGGGATGGACGTAGGGCATGCCGGGGCGCGGGTCCGTGCCGCCGTGGCGGTGCTCCAGCGTGATGCAGTTCTCGACCGGGCAGATCTCGACGCACAGGTTGCAGCCCACGCATTCCTCGTCCTTGACGACGAACTTGCGCGCCCCGTCCACCAGCGCCGTGATGGCCTGGTGGGACGTGTCCTCGCAGGCGATGTGGCAGCGCCCGCACTTGATGCAGAGGTCCTGGTCGATTTGCGCCTTGGCCACGTAGTTGAGGTTGAGGTACTGCCAGTCGGTGACGTTGGGCACCGCCAAGCCGCGGAACGCCTCGACGCTGCGGTAGCCCTTGGCGTCCATCCAGGCCGACAGGCCCGTCGTCATCTCGTCGATGACCTTGAAGCCGTAGGTCATGGCGGCGGTGCAGACCTGCACGGAGCCGGCGCCGAGCGCGATGAACTCCGCGGCGTCGCGCCACGTCGTGATGCCGCCGATACCCGACATGGGCAGGCCGCGCGTCTCGGGGTCGCGGGCGATCTCGCTCGTCATGGACAGCGCGATGGGCTTCACGGCCGGCCCGCAATAGCCGCCGTGCGTGCCCTTGCCGTCGACGTGGGGCGCCGGCGACATGAGGTCGAGGTCCACCGACATTATGGAGCTGATCGTGTTGATCAGCGAAACGGCGTCGGCCCCGCCGCGCTTGGCCGCGCGCGCGGGCTGGCGGATGTCGGAGATGTTGGGGGTGAGCTTGACGATGACGGGGAGGCGCGTGAAGGCTTTGCACCAGCGCGTCACCATCTCGATGTATTCGGGCACCTGCCCCACGGCCGAGCCCATGCCGCGCTCGCTCATGCCGTGCGGGCAGCCGAAGTTGAGCTCCACGCCGTCGCAGCCCGTGGCCTCGACGCGCGGCAGGATGGCACGCCAACTGTCCTCGTCGCAGGGCACCATGATCGAGGTGACGAGTGCCCGGTCGGGGTAGAGCTTCTTGACCTCGGCGATCTCCCGCAGGTTGATCTCCAGCGGCCGGTCGGTGATGAGCTCGATGTTGTTGAAGCCCATCAGGCGCCGGTCGGGGCCGTGGATCGCGCCGTAGCGCGGGCCCGACACGTTGACGATGGGCGGCCCGTCCTCGCCCAGCGTCTTCCACACCACCCCGCCCCACCCGGCCTTGAAGGCGCGCATGACATTGGTCTTGCGGTCGGTCGGCGGGGCGGAGGCGAGCCAGAACGGGTTCGGCGAGCGGATGCCGAGGAAAGACGTCGACAGATCGGCCATCACGCGGCTCCCTGCAGGGTCGAGGCGGCCCGGAGGGCGGCGTCGATGGACAGCGCCGCCCGCTTGCCGTCCTCGACGGCGCTGACGGTGAGGTCGGCGCCGCCCGCCACGCAGTCGCCCCCGGCCCAGACGCCCGGCAGGGTGGTGCGGCGCTCGGCGTCGATGCGGATGCGCCCGCCGTCGAGCGCCAACGTGCCTGAGCCGAGCGGCGCGTCGAGGAATGTTTGCCCGATGGCGCAGAGCACGAGGTCGGCGGGGATCGCGACCGATTCGGGGGCGCCGGTGCCGCCCGGCCCGCGATGCTCGAACAGCGCGGACGAGACCGCGCCGTCCCGGCCCTCGAAGCCGCTGGGCGTCATCCAATGGCGGATCGCCACGCCGTTGGTCTGCGCCAACTCCTGCTCCCAGCGGCTGGCCTTCATGTCGCCTTGGCCTCGGCGGTAGGCGATCGTCACCTCCTCGGCCCCGAGCCGGCGCGACTGCACGGCCGCGTCGATCGCCGTCATGCCGCCCCCGATCACCACGACCCGGCGCCCCACCGGCACCGCGGCCTTGTCGCTCGCCTGCCGCAGCATCTCGATGTACCCGACCGCGTCGATGATGTGCCGGTGCTCGCGCATGCCGGGCAGGGCGTTGAAGCCGCCGAGGCCGAGGCCGAGGAACACGGCGTCGTGGTCGCGGCGCAGGGTCGCGAGGTCCGTGTCGACGCCGAGGTTGACCCCGGACTTCACGGCGATGTCCCCGACGCCGAGGATGAAGTCGACCTCAGCCTGGGCGAAGCCGCCCGGCGTCTTGTAGGCCGCGATGCCGTATTCGTTGAGGCCGCCGAGCTTCGGCT
Source organism: uncultured Lichenihabitans sp. (assembly GCA_964243135.1). Classification (GTDB taxonomy): domain Bacteria; phylum Pseudomonadota; class Alphaproteobacteria; order Rhizobiales; family Beijerinckiaceae; genus Lichenihabitans. The sequence goes on along the minus strand of CAXTFP010000195.1, from coordinate 4,198 downwards.
TGCCGTCGTAGAGCGTCACGGCATGGCCCAGGGTGGCGAGCCGGTGCGCACAACTCAGGCCCGCAGGGCCCGCGCCGACGACCGCGACGCTCCGCCCCGAGGCGGGCGCCCGGCCAAAGGGGTGGCGGCCGGTGGCGGCGCTCTCGGCCATGAGCACGTCGGTCGCGTGTCGCTGCAGCGAACCGATGCGGACCGGCTTGCCCTCGGCGTGTTCGCGCACGCAGGCGGCCTCGCACAGTTCCTCGGTGCGGCACACCCGGGCGCACATGCCGCCCATGATGTTGGCCGACAGGATCGTCTCGGCGGCCCCGAGGGCGTTGCCCTTGGCGATCTGCCGGATGAAGAGCGGGATGTCGATCTCGGTCGGGCAGCTCTGCACGCAGGGCGCGTCGTAGCAGAAGTAGCAGCGCTCCGCCTCCACGAAAGCCTCGTGGCGCGTCAGCGGCGGCGACAGGTCGCCGAAGTTCCTCGCGTAGTCCTCGGCCGTGAGCCTACCACCCACGACACCGTCCGTCACGATCGACGTCACGCGACCCTCCCCCGCTCTCCCGGATGGGAGTTGACCAGATGGTCAAGTCTCGTCTCGGCCCTCGGGGCTTGTCAAGGCGAAGAGATCGGCAGCACAAGGCGACAAAAGCGGCAGCCGGGACCGGCGTTGGGACGAGGGGCGAGGGGCATGGCCGACATCATCGCGCTCGGCGAACCCATGGTGGAGCTGAACCGGCCGAAGGGCGCCACGCACTACGCGATGGGCTGCGGCGGCGACGTGTCCAACGCCCTCGTGGCGGCGGCCCGCTCCGGCGCCTCAACGGGGATCGCCACGGCGGTCGGCGACGACGAGTTCGGCCGCCTGCTGTTCGCACTCTGGGCGCGGGAGGGTGTCAACGCCTCGACCGTGAAACGCGATGCCGCGGCCCCGACCGGGATCTACTTCGTCACCCACACCGAGGCGGGCCACGACTTCTCCTACCGGCGGGCCGGCTCGGCCGCGAGCCTCTACGGGCCGGAGGACCTGCCGCGCGACGCCCTCCGCGCGGCCCGCATCCTCCACGTGTCGGGCATCAGCCAGGCGATCTCGGCCCGGGCCGCCGATGCCGTGTTCGAGGCCATGGCGGTGGCGCGCGAGGCCGGCGTGCTGCTGTCCTACGACACCAACCTCCGCCTCAAGCTCTGGCCGATCGCCCGCGCCCGCGCGGTGATCCACGAGGCCATGGCGGGGGTCGACATCGCCCTGCCGGGGCTCGACGACGCGAAGCTCCTCGTCGGCTTGGAGGACCCCGACGCCATCGTCGACCGCTATCTAGCGTTCGGCGCGCGGGTCGTGGCCCTGAAGCTCGGGAGCCGGGGCTGCCTGATCGCGACCGCCGACCAGCGGCTGCGCGTGCCGCCGCACCGCGTCGAGGCCGTCGACGCCACGGGGGCCGGCGACACGTTCGACGGAGCCTACCTCGCCGAATACCTCGTCACGGGCGACCCGTTCCGCGCCGGGCTCTACGCCAACGCCGCCGCGGCGCTGGCCACGCGGGGCTACGGCGCGGTCGACCCCATGCCGCGGCGCGCCGAGGTGCTGGCGGCACTGACGGGGCGGGGAGGGGCCGAGTAGGCCCGGCCCGCCCTCACATGGGCGGGACGAGCCCGTCCTTGCCGACGGTGACGCGCTCGGCCCTGAGACCGCCCGCGTCGCCCTGGGCCTGGACGATGACGTGGGCGCCCGGCACGAGCAGGGCCGGGTCGCCGGGCGCGAAGCTCACCACCGGCGCGGCGGCCGGCACGGTGATGGTCCGCTCGCCACCCTTGTAGGCCACCGTCAGCGTGTCGCCGTCCTTGCCCTTCACCTCGTTGCCCACCGTGCCGTTGGTCATGGTGCTCTTCGGCCCGAGGTCGAAGGCGCGGTGGCCCTCGCCGGAGCCGCGCATGGCTTCGGGGAAGATGTGGACCTCGCGCGCCACCAGCGTGCCGTCGGCCTGCGTGTCGGCCGCCGCCCCGATGAAGTCGCCGGGCTTCACGTCGGAGAGTTTCGCGGGCACCAGCGCCATGATCGCGTAGCTCGCCGACAGCGTCACGGCGACGTCCTGGCCGCCCGCGTCCTTGACGTGAAGGGCCGTGCCGTCGAGCGACACCACCGTGCCGCGGACGCGGCTCGTCGTCTGGGCCAGGGCCGAGGCCGCCGTGAGGGCGAGCGCCGCGAGCAGCAGCGATCCGAATTTCGGCATGAGAGTCCTCCGTCCGCAGGACCAACGGTTTTCCCGCCGTCCCGCCCTGCGTTACAAGGGGCTCACATCCGCGAAGGCAAGGGGACAGCGATGCGCATCGACGGCCACGACTTCCGCACCGTCTGGCTCAACCGCGACGGGACGGCCGTGGAGGTCATCGACCAGCGCGCGCTGCCGCACCGCTTCGCCACGCGGCTGCTGCGCCGCGCGGGCGACGCGGCGGAGGCCATCGCCGACATGACGGTGCGGGGCGCGCCGCTGATCGGCGCCGCGGGCGCCTACGGCCTGGCGCTCGCCATGGCGGAGGACCCCTCGGATGCCAACCTCGCCCGCGCCCACGACCTCCTGCTCGTGGCGCGGCCGACCGCCGTCAACCTGCGCTGGGCGCTCGACCGCATGCGGGTGCGGCTCGCCCCCCTGCGCCCGGCGGATCGGCGCGAGGCCGCCTATGCCGAGGCGGGCCGCGTGGCCGAGGAGGACGTCGCGACCTGCGCCCGGCTCGGCGAGCACGGCGCCGCGCTGATCCGAGCGGCCTGGGAGCGTGCGGGCCGAACGCGGCCCGTGAACGTGCTGACTCACTGCAACGCGGGCTGGCTCGCCGCGGTGGATTGGGGCACGGCGCTGGCGCCGGTCTACAAGGCCCACCGCGCCGGCGTGCCGGTCCACATCTGGGTCGACGAGACGCGGCCCCGCAACCAGGGCGCCAGCCTCACGGCCTACGAGTTGCTCGCCGAGGGCGTCCCCCACACGGTGGTGGTCGACAACGTCGGCGGGCACCTGATGCAGCACGGCATGGTGGACCTGTGCATCGTCGGCACCGACCGCACGACGCGGTCCGGCGACGTGTGCAACAAGGTCGGGACCTACCTCAAGGCCCTGGCGGCGCACGACAACGGCGTGCCCTTCTATGTGGCGCTGCCGTCCTCGACGGTGGATTGGCGCATCAGCGACGGCGTGGCCGAGATCCCCATCGAGGAGCGCTCGCCCGACGAGGTGATGTTCATGTCGGGCGAGACGGCCTCCGGCGCCATCGAGACCGTGCGGGTGACGCCGCGCGGCATCGCGGCCTGCAACTACGCCTTCGACGTCACCCCGGCCCGGCTCGTCACCGGGCTTATCACCGAGCGCGGGGTGTGCCCGGCCTCCGAGGCGGGGCTCCTGTCGCTGTTCCCCGGCGAGGAAAGCGAGAAGGCGGCGTAAGGCGGCCTCAACCCTTTCGGCCGACACATTCGCGACGTGACGTCGGCGTCGGGAACTAGCGGGCGGCTGCGCCCGTCTCCATCTCGCCGCCGCCCCGAGGAGCTCGCCATGCGCCACACGACCGTCGCCGCTCTCGCAGCCCTCGCCCTGACCGTCGCGGCGCCCGCGGTCCGCGCCTGCGAGCCGGCCGGCCCCGGTTGCACGCCGCGCACGGTCGTCTTTCCGTTCTACACGCCCGAGGGCGAGCGGATTGGCGCGGTCGAGGCGACTGTGCGGACGATGCGGCATTTGGAGGTGAGCCGCTTCACGGGCCAGCCCCTGACGGTGCTGTTCAACGATCCCGCCAGCGTGCCGGGCGCCGTGGATCCCGAACTCATGCTGGTGCCGCTGCCCCGCGCGAAGCCGTTCAAGACCCAGGCGGTCTATCCGCGCGGCTACTGAGCTTCTTCGTCCCGCACGATCTCGCCGAGCCAGTCCCGGGCGTGCTCCAACTCGGCCCAGGGCATCTCGCCCAGCGGGAACTCGGCCGCCATCACAACGCTGATGACCGCGTTGACGCGCTCCAGCGTGGTGCGCCAGCGCGTGCCGCCGTCGCGCCGGTGGCGCGCGATCACGTCGTCGCGCAGGGCCGCGAGCCCCTGCACGGCCGCGGTGAGGGCCAGCCCGTCGCGGATGGGCCGCGCCGCCAGAGCGCGGTCAACCTGATCGAGCGCCGCGCGCCCGGGGTTCGCCTCAGCCATCGAGCCGCCCCGCCCGCAGCCCGCAGGTGAGGGCCTTGGTGGAAT
>CAXTFP010000194.1:0-6356 GCA_964243135.1 uncultured Lichenihabitans sp. | reverse complement strand
CTATCGCGCTCGGCACGGCGCCGGTCCGGCCGCTGCCCAACGCCGCTCCCACCCTGTCGGCGGCGCCGAAGCCCGGCCCCGACGCGCAGACCGCCCCGCGGCTGGACAGCTTCGCGCAGGTCGTGGCCCTGGCCCAGGCGCGGCGTGACATCCAGCTCAAGCTGTCGCTGGAGCGCGACGTGCGGCTGGTGCGCTTCGAGGAGGGGCGGATCGAGTTCGAGCTCGCGCCCAACGGCTCCCCGCAGATCGCGGCCAACCTGATGCGGCGCCTCAACGAGTGGACCGGCGCGCGCTGGATGGTGTCCGTGGTGTCGGGGGGCGGGGCGCCCACGATCCGCGAACTGTCCGACGCCCGGGCGCGCGAGGAGAAGGACGGCGTCGCGGCCGACCCCATCGTGCGCCAGCTTCTCGCGGCCTTCCCGGGCGCCGAGATCGTGGCGGTGCGCTCACTCGTCGAGCCGCCCGTCCCGGCCCCCGTGGCGGCCGCCGCCGCCGAGCCGGGGCCGGACGACGAGGTGGGCTACGGCGCCGACGACGGGTACGGCGACGACGAACTCTGAGGATGGGAGACGCGACATGGCCGACATCATGGGCCTGATGAAGAAGGCACAGGAACTGCAGGGCCGGGTGGCCGACATCCAGAAGGAGCTGGAGCTCTTGGAGGTGGAGGGTGCCGCGGGCGGCGGGCTCGTGCGCGTCACGCTGACCGGCAAGGGCGCGCTGAAGGGCGTCAGCATCGACCCCTCGCTGCTGGTGGCGGACGAGCGCGAGATCCTCGAAGACCTGCTGGTCGCGGCCCACGCGGACGCGCGCACCAAGGCGGACCGCGCCACGGAGGAGAAGATGAAGGAGGCCACCGCCGGCCTGCCCCTGCCGCCCGGCTTCAAGCTGCCCTTCTAGGCGGGCCCGCGGCACCCCGCATGGCCGACCGCGTCGTCGGACCCGAGATCGAGCGGCTGATCCAGCTCCTCGCGCGCCTGCCGGGCTACGGCCCGCGCTCGGCCCGGCGCGCGGCGCTGCACCTGATGCGCAAGCGCGAGGAGCTGCTCTCGCCCTTGGCCGACGCCATGCGGGTGGCGCGCGAGCGCATCGTCACCTGCGAGGCCTGCGGCTCCGTCGACACGCGCAGCCCCTGCACCATCTGCTCGGACACGCGGCGCGACCCCGGGCAGCTCGTGGTGGTCGAGACGGTGGGCGACCTGTGGGCGCTGGAGCGGGCCGGGGTGGTGAAGGGCCGCTACCACGTGCTCGGCGGCACCCTGTCGCCGCTCGACGGCGTCGGCCCCGCCGACCTCAACCTCGGCAACCTCGTGGAGCGGGTGGCGGAGGGCGGGGTGCGCGAGGTGATCCTCGCGGTCAACGCCACCGTCGACGGCCAGACGACCGCCCATTACGTCACGGACATGCTGTCCCACCTCGGCGTCTCCGTGACGAAGCTCGCCCACGGCGTGCCGGTGGGCGGCGAGCTCGACTACCTCGACGAGGGCACGCTGGCCGCGGCCATCCGCTCGCGCACGGCGTTCTGACCCGACCCTCAGCCGAACACCCGGGCGAAGATCGTGTCGACGTGCTTGGTGTGGTAGCCGAGGTCGAACAGCGGCTCGAGCGCGCTGCCCGGCAGCAGGGCTGTCACCTCCGGGTCGGCCTTGAGGAAGGCCAGGAAGTCCCCCTCCCCGCGCCACACCCGCATGGCGTTGCGCTGCACGAGGCCGTAGCTTTCCTCGCGCGAGGCGCCGGCCTGGGTCAACGCCAGCAACACGCGCTGCGAGTGGACGAGCCCGCCGAGCCGGTCGAGGTTCTTCCGCATGTTCTCCGGGTAGACCAGCAGCTTGTCGACGACGCCGGTGAGCCGCGCCAGGGCGAAGTCGAGCGTCACGGTGGCGTCGGGGGCGATCATGCGCTCGACGGAAGAATGCGAGATGTCGCGCTCGTGCCAGAGCGCCACGTTCTCCATCGCGGGCAGCGCCATGCCGCGCACGAGGCGGGCGAGGCCGGTGAGGTTCTCGGTCAGCACGGGGTTGCGCTTGTGCGGCATGGCCGAGGAGCCCTTCTGCCCCTCGGAGAAGAATTCCTCGACCTCCAGCACCTCCGTGCGCTGGAGATGGCGGATCTCCGTCGCCAGCCGCTCGACCGAGGACGCCACGACGCCGAGGGTCGCGAAGAACATGGCGTGCCGGTCGCGCGGGATGACCTGCGTCGACACGGGCTCGACCGCGAGGCCCAGGGCGGCCGCGACGTGGGCCTCCACCCGGGGGTCGATGTTGGCGAAGGTGCCCACGGCGCCCGACAGCGCGCAGGTGGCGATCTCGGCCCGGGCCGCCACGAGCCGCTCACGGTGGCGGGCGAACTCCGCATAGGCCCCCGCCAGCTTGAGCCCGAAGGTCACGGGCTCGGCGTGGATGCCGTGCGAGCGGCCGACCGTCGGCGTCATCTTGTGCTCGTGGGCGCGATTCTTCAGCGTCGCCAGCAGCGCATCGACGTCCGCGATGAGGAGGTCGGACGCGCGGGCGAGCTGCACGGCCAAGCAGGTGTCGAGCACGTCCGACGACGTCATGCCCTGGTGCACGAAGCGCGCCTCCGGCCCGACGATCTCGCCGAGATGCGTCAGGAAGGCGATGACGTCGTGCTTGGTGTCCCGCTCGATGGCGTCGATCCGCGCGACGTCGAAGACGGCATCCCGCCCCTTGGCCCAGACCGTCTCGGCCGCGCTCTTCGGGATGACGCCGATCTCGGCCAGCGCGTCGCAGGCGTGGGCCTCGATCTCGAACCAGATGCGGAAGCGCGTCTCGGGCTCCCAGATCGCCACCATCGCGGGGCGGGAATAGCGCGGGATCATGCGGGGGCTCCGGGGACGATCGGTGTTCGTCCATCCCTTAGACGGCGAGGGCAGGCCACGCCACAGACGTGTCGCGCGCGACGCTCGCCGGCGCCGTACCGCCCTTCGCCGGGCGGGACGATCGCGGAAGGAATCATGAGGTCCCCGGCATGGACGAGGGGTCACGTGCCCCGTGGCGCACGCCGACGATGATCATCTCGTCGTCAGTCGGCTCGTAGAAGATCAGGTAGGGATGTGGCGTCACGGCGATGCGGCGTATGGGACGCAAGCTCGTGAGCTGCCCGGCGCGGGGATGGCTCAGCGAGAGATCCGTGATGGCCTGAATGCGGGACTTAACGTGGCGGGCGCCCTGCGGCGAATAGGTCCTGGTATGGTTCAGAACCCGATCGATTTCAGCGAGAGCTCTGGGTGTATAGCGAACCTTCACAGGCCATGCTTCGCCCAGACGGCCCGCACCTCCTCATCCGAAACGAACTCACGGCGTGACGCCTGCGAACGGGATTCGGCGAAAGAGGCCTCCTCGTCCGGCGTGAGCTGAAAGACGGCCTGATCCTCCCCCGCATACCGCAGCACCATGCGGGCGATGTCGTCCTGCATGTGCGGACGTAGAGTCCACGCGGCCGCCACCGCCCGTTCAAGAAGATCTGTCATCGCCATATCATGCACGGGTCACGAGCTTCCTCAAGGCCATCGTCACCCAAGCACCGCGGACCGTCACGGCACCTCGCCAGTTCTCCGCTATGACCTCACACCGCCGTCCAGCACCTACGCGATCTACGCTCGGCCGAACGTGCTGCGAGAGTCTACTCAAAGGTCGAGTAGGCGACCCCCAATCCCGGGCAGGACCTGCCAGAGACGCATATAGGTGCTCATCTCATGTACATGATGGTAGAAGGCCGTCGTCACGCATCGGGAAACAGCAGAATATCGTAATCTTGTGCTCCGTGCAGGATATGCAGCACCTCGATCGCTCCGCCGGTGACGCGGTAGAAAATCAAGTAAGCGCGGTGAACGCGGCGGCGGACCTCTTTGCGCTCATAGCGGGGCACCAGCGGAAAGCCGAGCGGCGCGTCTGCCAAGCGGCGACAGCACTCGACGAGTTCAGCCACGAAGCTGATCGCGCGCCGTGGCTCGTCCTGGGCGATGTAGTCCCCGATCCGCTCCAGATCAGCCTCGGCCTCGGCGGTGAGGACGACGATCATGGTCCGCGGGTTGCAGCGATAGCCCCATATCGCGCCGTCAGACGGTCCGCGACATCGTCGAGCGGCGTGACTCGCCCGGCGTCCGCGTCGGCGATCGCGCGGGCGAGGGCAGAGTCGAGCGCCGCCAAGCGTCTTTCCCGCTCCTCGATGAGGCGAACGCCCTCGCGCAGCACCTCGATGCGGGACCCGTAGCGCCCAGCCTTGACGAGGTCGTCGACGACGGTTTCGAGCGCCTCGCCGAGATGGCTGCTGGGCATGCCTGATCCTCCCCGTGACCGCGCACGGGGATATCGATACGGTCCATCAGGACTGCCCGCAAGCGCTCCAGACTTCAACTATCGCGCCCTGCCCGAGGGGCGATCCTGCAAGGGTGTTCCGGGCCACATCGAGGCCATCATCCCCCACCACCGCGGATCCTTCACGGGCGCCCCGCCTCGCCGGTCCTCCGCCACCGCCTCACCCCGCCGTCCCGCACCTCCGCGAGTTCGCCACGCCGCGCCATGGCGTTGACGTGCGCCAGCGTCTCGCTGAACGCGAACCAGAACTGGTGGGCGTCGAGCTCCAGGGTGAACAGCAGCGGCACGATCTCGGCGGCCGTCGGGGGCGCGGCGGGGTCGCAGAAGCCGGCGATGTCGGCGCAGCGCGCGGCGTGGTGCGCGACGAGCTCGGCGCAGCGCCGGTGCAGCCCGAAGAAGGGCAGCCGGTGGCCCGGGAGCACCAGCGTCCGGTCGGGCACGCGCTCCGGCAGGTCCGCCAGCGACAGGAGGTAGCGGCCGAGCGGGTCGTCCTCGGGCTTGTCCTCCGTCACCGACACGTTGGGCGAGATCTGCGCCAGCACCTGGTCGGCCGCGAAGAGGAGATCGTGGCCGGGCGCGTGTAGCAGGGTCTGGGCCGGCGAGTGGCCGGGGTAGATCAGCACCTCGGCCGCGACGGGGCCGAGCTGAAGCCGGTCCCCGGCCCGCATCGGGGCGTAGCGGCGCGGCAGGGCCGGCACCACCGCGCGATAGCGGTCGAGGCGCTCGGCCATCAGATCGAGCTGTTCGGGCGCGAGGCCGTGGGCGCGGTAGAAGTCCCGCTCGGCCCCGAGGTCGTCCCGCGTCGCGAGGCCGTGCACGCGCGCCGTCAGGTATTCGGTCTCGCCCATGACGAGTTCGGCGCCGGTGCGGGCGCAGAGCCACGCCGCGGCGCCGACGTGATCCGGGTGGTAGTGCGTGACGATCAATCGCTCGACCGGCTTGCCGGCCATCAGGCCCCCGAGCACGCCCTCCCAGGCCGCACAGCACTCGGGCGTGTCGGCCCCGGCGTCCACCACCGTCCAGCCGCGCGGGCCCTCGATCAGGTAGACATTGACGTGGTCGAGGCGGAACGGCAGCGGCAGCCGCAGCCAGTGGAGGCCGGGCGCCACCTCCAACGTGGCGCCGTGGGCCGGCGGCGTCGGGAACGGGAAGGTGAGGTCGATCAAACGTCGGTCTCCACGGTCGATGAGAGCGGCGCGGAGCCGGCCGCCCCCGTGAGCGGCCGCCGCGAGGCCGGGGCCGTCGCGGCCCCTCGTGGACGCCGCCCCCGACGCCCTGTAAAGCCGGACCGCACAGCCCCGAGGCCACGATGTCCAGCGATCTCCGAGAGTCCATCCGCTCCATCCCGGATTATCCCAAGCCCGGCATCATGTTCCGCGACATCACCACCCTGCTCGGGGACGCTCGGGCGTTCCGCCGCGCCATCGACGAATTGGTGCAGCCCTGGGCCGGCACCAAGATCGACAAGGTGGCGGGTATCGAGGCGCGGGGCTTCATCCTGGGGGGTGCCGTGGCGCACCAGCTCTCGGCCGGCTTCGTGCCGATCCGCAAGAAGGGCAAGCTGCCCCACGCGACCGTGTCGATCGCCTATTCGCTCGAATACGGCATCGACGAGATGGAGATGCACGAGGACGCGGTGAAGCCCGGCGAGCGGGTGATCCTGGTCGACGACCTCATCGCCACGGGCGGCACCGCGACGGCGGCCGTGAGCCTGCTGAAGCGCATCGGCGCCGGCATCGAGGCCGCCTGCTTCGTCATCGACCTGCCGGAGCTCGGGGGCGCGCAGAAGATCCGCGAGCTCGGCGTGCGGGTGCGCAGCCTGATGGACTTCCCCGGGCACTGACGATGTTCGTCTGGCGCGCCTTCGACGCCCTGTCGCCCCGCGAGCTCCACGACCTGCTGCGGCTGCGCGGCGACGTCTTCGTGGTCGAGCAGAACTGCGCCTTTCCCGAGATCGACGGCCGCGACCCCCAGGCCCTCCACCTCCTGGCCCGGACCGCGGGCGGCGATCTCGCCGGCGTC
>CAXTFP010000193.1:0-6364 GCA_964243135.1 uncultured Lichenihabitans sp. | reverse complement strand
GGCAAGACCACGCTCACCCAAGGCATCGGCCGGGGCCTGGACAGCGTGGGCCCGATCATCTCGCCCACCTTCGTGCTTTCCCGACAGCACCCGTCCACCTCGGCCCGCCCCCTGCTAGTGCACGCCGACGCCTACCGACTGTCCAGCCCGTACGAGCTGGACGACCTCGACCTCGACGCCACCCTCGCCGAGGCGGTGACCGTCGTCGAATGGGGGCAGGGGATGGCCGAAGGGCTGGCGGACGACCGGCTGGAGATCGACATCTGGACCACCCCGGCCGACACGTCGGCGGTCTGTCCGGTCTTGAGCGACGTCACCTGCACGGTGCCGCGCGCCACGGCCACGCCGCCGGCCGCGCCCGTGGCCGAGACGGTGAAGTGGGTACCCTTGACCACGGCGGCCAGCATCGGCGTCTCGACGGAGAAGTGCTGGACGTTGCGCTTCTCGACGTCGAAGGACACCGATCCGGCCCGCTCCAGGACCGTGGTGGACAGGCCCTCGCCCGGGCGCTCGCTCACCGACACGACGCTCTTTGGGCCGATCACCATCGACTCTGCGCCGCGCTGCAGCATCACCCGGGAGCGCTCGCCGGTGACGATCGGGACGCCGGGCGCGACCGCCATGCCGGCGGCAAGCTCGGCCCGGGCGCCTTCCGCACCCGTCCAGGCGTGTCCTGACACTTTACTGACCTGCCAGTCCTCCGCGAAGGCCCGCGCGGGGGCCGGCAGGGACAGGACGGTGATGATGGCGGAGGCCGCGAGGGCGCGGAGGCGAACGTATTGCATGCGATGCAAAATGAGTCGGAATGGTTGACGAAAAGTTGCCCCTCCGAAGTGAGATCGAAATATCGGATGCAATCCGGCGGATCGGGGTTGAACCCGATGCAGGACGACGTGCAGCCGTCCGACGCGCGGTGACGCAGGAAAGGCCGGGCGCCGCGCTACTCGACCGCGAGTTCGCGCGGGCCGTCGGTCAGCGCCACGCGCGGCACCAGCAGCGACAGCAGCAGGGTCAGCACGGCGACCGCGAAGATGCCCCAGAAGGTCGCGTGCAGGGACTGGTCGAGGGCGGCGCGCACGGCGTCGGCCGTGCCCGCGAGGCTGTCGGGCTGGTCGAGCAGGCGGCGGAGCTGGTCGGAGCTCACCGAGGCGCCGCGGCCGGGGTGCGCGAGGCCGTAGTTCAGCACCGTGCCCAGCACGGTCGCGCCCAGCGTCGAGCCGAGGTTGCGCGAGAAGATGTTGGACGCCGTGGCCGAGCCGCGCTGCGCCCAGGCGACGCTGTCCTGGATGATGACGATGGCGGCCGTCGACAGGAACCCCATGCCGAAGCCCATCACCACCGACCCCAGCCCCGCCACGATCGGCGAGGTGGAAGCGTCGAGCAGCACGAAGGCGAAGGCGCCGAGCGGCAGCAGCACGGCGCCGAAGAGCAGCGTCGGCCGCAGGCCGAAGCGCACGAAGTTGCGCGCCGCCAGGGTGGCGCCGATCGGCCAGCCGAACACCATCATGGTGAGGGCGAAGCCCGCGACCAGCGGTGACTGGCGCATCACGCCCTGCACGAACATGGGCAGAAAGGTCGTGATGCCGATGATCGCCATGCCGGACAGCAGCGTCGCGGCGTTGGCGGTGGCGATGGGGCGCTGCGCCCAGAGGCGGAAGTCGAGCATCGGGTCGGCGGCCCGGCGCTCCTGCACCACGAACAGCACGGACGCTACGGCGAAGACCAGCGCGGGCCAAAGCGTCGCGGAGCCGGATGTGCCGGCCTCGGTCAGCGCCATCATCAGCGAGGCGATGGCCACCGTGAACAGGGCCGCGCCCGCGACATCGACCGGGCGGCTCTGGCGCTCCACGTCCTCGTGCAGGTAGAGCACGAATCCGACCACGGCCACGAGGCCGATCGGCACGTTGATCCAGAAGATCCAGGCCCAGAAGGCGTGCTGGATGATGAGCCCGCCGGCCAGCGGCCCCAGCACCGAGGACACGCCCCACACGGAGGCCAGGTAGCCCTGGATGCGGCCGCGCTCCTGGACCGAGTAGAGGTCGCCCACCACCGTGATGCCGATCGGCTGGATGGCGCCCGCCCCCACGCCCTGGACCAGCCGGAACAGGATCAGCGACGGCATCGACCAGGCGAAGCCGCACAGGATCGAGCCCAACAGGAACACCCCGATGCCGACGAGCAGCACGGGGCGGCGGCCGTAGAGATCCGACAGCTTGCCGAACACCACGGTCGTGGCAGTCTGGGTGAGCAGAAAGGCCGAGAACACCCAGGCGTAGAGGTGGAGGTCGCCGAGCTGGCCGGCGATCTGCGGCATCGCGGTCGACACGATGGTGGCCTCGATGGCGATCATGAACATGGCGGCCATCACGGAGGCCAGGACCAGCGGGCGATGGGTCTTGCTTTTGTCTGACATGCCGCCGGTGTAGCGCCGGATCGTGGGTTTTGCAGGGTTTCGGGCGCGGCCGGCGCCAAAAAGATTTCCGCCCCGCGGCGCCCGCGAGCGCCCCGCGGCGGCGTCGCGCCTCTCCCGCTGGCCGCAGCCTTGCATTACCTCAGGGGGAGCTCGGCCGGGGACGGGATCGCATGGTGAGTCTGAAGGCCGACGTGGCGGTGCTGGGCGCCGGGATCGTGGGGGTGTCGGCGGCGCTGCACCTCCAGGAGCGTGGGCGCGACGTCGTGCTGATCGAGCGCGCGCCCAAGGCCGGCATGCGGACGAGCTACGGCAACGCCGGGCTGATCGCGCGCTCCTCCATCTACCCCTACGCCTTCCCGCGCGACCTGCGCTCGGTGCTGCGCTACGCCGCCAACCGCACGACGGACGCCCACTACCACCCTTCCGCCCTGCCGGGTCTGGCGCCCTTCCTGGCGCGCTACTGGTTCAACTCGTCGCCGAAGGGCGTCGAGCGCATCTCGCGGGCGGCCCGCCCGCTGATCGAGCGCTCGCTCGTCGAGCACGAGCGGCTGATGGAGGCGGCGGGCGCCGCGGGGCTGATGCGCAAAATCGGCTGGATCAAGGCCTTCCGCACGCGCCGCAGCTTCGACAAGGGGCTGAAGGACGCGAGCCGGCTGCGGGGCTTCGACCTCGAAATCGACGAGCTCGACCCCGCGGCGCTGGCGGCCCGCGAGCCGCACCTCGGCGAGGGCATGGTCGGTGCCCTGCATTTCCGCGACCCCGGCGCGGTGTCGGACCCCGGCGGCCTCGTCGAGCGCTACAACGCGCTCTTCGTCGGGCGCGGCGGCCGCTTCATCGCGGGCGACGCCGCGACGCTGGAGGCGGAGGCGCCGGGCTGGCGGGTGAAGACGCGCCACGGCTGGCTGTCGGCCCGCGAGGCTGTGGTGGCCTTGGGGCCGTGGTCGGACGTGGTGTTCGGCAAGCTCGGGTACCGCCTGCCTTTCGGCATCAAGCGCGGCTACCACCTGCACTTCCGCGCGCGCGGCAACGCGGTGCTGAACCACCCGGTGCTCGACCTCGACGGCGGCTACCTGCTGGCCCCCATGGAGCGCGGCATCCGCCTCACCACGGGGGCCGAGTTCGCCCGGCGCGACGCCCCGCCGACCCCCGTGCAGATGGCCCGCGCCCTGCCCAAAGCCCGCGCACTGTTCCCCCTGGCCGAGCCGCTGGAGGACATGCCCTGGATGGGCTCGCGCCCCTGCCTGCCCGACATGCTGCCCATCATCGGCCGCGCCCCGAAGCACGACGGCATCTGGTTCGACTTCGGCCACCAGCATCACGGCCTGACGCTGGGCCCGGTGTCGGGGCGGCTGCTCGCCGAGCAGATGACCGGCGAGGCCCCCTTCACCGACCCCGCGCCCTACCGGATGGAGCGGTTCGGGTAGGGGATCGGCATCGACCGATGGCCGCCGTCCGGACGGCAGCTGACGTCGCGCAGCCCGGTGACGATCGCGTCCCGGCCGAGGTCGACGCCTGTTCGCCGCCGGTGGAGCGGACGCTTCGGCCGGTGCGCCGCTCCGCCGTGCTCGACCAGCGGGCGGCGGAAGCCACGGGGTGCCGGCCGCGAACGGCCCTGGACCGAGACATTGCCGGTGACCAGCCCGTCCGCACGACGGGAGAGGACGACCGGCGACAGCCTGATCGCGCTTTAGTCCGTTTTCGGACCGAGTTGATGAGCATTGCGGTCGCACCGGCGACGATCGAAACCTTTGTCGGGCGAAGCTGATTGCCGCAACGCAACACTTTAAATCGAGGGAAAGGAGAAGACGCATGGGAACCGGACGTCTTGCGGCGGGCCTCTTCGGCCTCACGATGCTCTCGACCCCGAGCGTCGCCCAGCTCCTGCCGCCGCCGCTGCCGACCCCCACCGCGGCCGAGGCGGCCGGCGCCGACCAGCGGCAGGGCCGTTACGTCGAGGTCAACGGCGCACGGATCTTCTATCAGGGCGCGGGCACCGGCACGCCGCTGCTGCTCATCCACGGCTTTCCGCTGAGCGGTCGATTGTTCGAAGGCCAGCTCGCCGGACTCAGCCAGCGCTTCGAGGTGATCACGCCGGACCTGCGCGGCTTCGGCAAGAGCACGACACCGAATGCGGAAGGCTCCATCGCGACCTACGCGCGCGACATCCTGGCGCTGATGAACCAGCTCGGCATCCGGAAGGCTATCATAGGGGGGCACTCCATGGGCGGCCAGATCACGCTTCAACTGTATCGGCAGGCGCCGGAGCGCTTCCTCGGCATGATCCTGATCGACACCAATGCCATGGGCGCCACGGTCGAGGAGCAGGCCCAGTGGCCGGCCTTCGGCGTGCAGGCCGAGCAGCAGGGCGTGCCGTCGATCGTGCCGGCGATCACCCCGCAGATGCTGACCGGCACGGAGCGGGTGAACGATCAACCCGCCACTCGCACGATGATGGACATCCTGGCCGAGGGGTCCGTCGACGGCGTGAAGGGCGGCGGGCAGGCCTTGGCGACCCGGCCCGACTTCACGGCGCTCCTGCCGCAGATCGCCGTTCCGACGCTGGTGCTCGTCGGCCTGGACGACCCGATCTACTCGCTGGAGGTCAGCCAGATGATCAAGGCCGCGATCCCGAGCTCGACGCTCGCGGTCGTCCCGCAGGCCGAGCACGCCAGCATCTTCGAGCAACGGGTCTACGCCAACTCCGTGATCGCACAATGGGCGGGACGACACTTCTTGCAGTGAGGGTCGATCATCACTCGACGCCTGTATCGCCCTTCGGGTCAAGATGCCTCCATAGGGCCATCGGTGACGGTGGCTCCCGTTTTCCTGCTCGCAGTGATCGACGAGGGCGAGAGAGCAGACGTGGCGCGAAAGATCGCCGAGACGAAGGAGAGCGGATGATGTCGACGTTCGGTGAAGACCTGCTGCAGAGCGCCCGCGAGGCCCTCGCGATCGCCGAGGGCGGGGGGCCGCGTCCGGCCGCACCTTCGCGCCGCCGCCGGTCGACGTCGCGGCAATCTGGAAGCGGATCGACCTGTGTCATAACGAACTCGTCAGTTCGGATTTAAAAGGCCCTCGGCCTTTTGCGGGTTTCAGGGCAGAGCCCTGCAGAAGAGTGACGAACGTCGGACATCCCCAGTCTGATTTACTTTAAGCTTGAGATACCGTCGTCAGGGCTCCGCCCTGAAACCCGCCAAAGGGCGAGCCCTTTGGAATCCCATCCTCAAGACAGTACTATTCTATAGTCGATCAAAGCTTCAGGGCAGGAACGACATGGCGGTCACGCTCGGCCCGACGCTCGAAACCGAACGGCTCATCCTCCGGCCACCGGCCGCGGAGGACCTCGACGGCTGGGAAGCCTTCGCGGGCGATCCCGAGACGATGCGCTTCATCGGCGGGGTGCAGGCACGCCCGGGCGCATGGCGGGCCCTCGCCGGGATGGCGGGGTCCTGGGCGCTGCAGGGCTTCGGCATGTTCAGCGTGATCGAGAAGGAGGGCGGGCGCTGGATCGGCCGGGTCGGCCCGTGGCGGCCCGAGGGCTGGCCCGGCTCGGAGGTCGGCTGGGGCCTGCTGCGCGATGCGACCGGCCGGGGCTACGCGGGCGAAGCGGCCGGCGCCGCCATGGACTGGGCGGTCGACGCGCTCGGCTGGACCGACATCATCCACGTCATCGACCCCGACAATGCGGCTTCGGCCGCGGTGGCGCGCCGGCTGGGCTCGACGGATCGCGGACCCGGGCGGATGCCGCCGCCGTTCGACGGCGAGCGCGTCCACCTGTGGGGGCAGACGGCCGACGAATGGCGGGCGCGCCGTCAGGCGGGGCGCTGATCTCCGAACCTGTCGCGCCAGCTCGGCGGCGCGCCCGGGAACGGCAGCGCGCGGGCCTCGTAGACGCCCCGCGCCACGGCGCGGGCCAGGGTCTCGGCCGCCAGCGCGCCGATGGCCGTGAGG
>CAXTFP010000192.1:0-6405 GCA_964243135.1 uncultured Lichenihabitans sp. | reverse complement strand
CGTGTGTGCTGCGAGGCCGAGCCCACGTGGGGCAGGAGCACCACGTGGTCGAGGTCGAGCAGCGCCTGGGGCACCTTGGGCTCCTCGGCGAAGACATCGAGGCCGGCGCCCAGGATGGTCTCCGACCGGAGCGCCGCGATCAGCGCCTCCTCATCCACCACGCTGCCGCGCGCCACGTTGACGAGGATGCCGGCCGGCCCCAGCGCGCGCAGCACCTCCGCACCCACGAGATTGCGGGTTTCGGGCCCACCCGGCGTGATCACCACCAGGATGTCGCAGGCCTCCGCCAGCCCGACCAGCGTCGGGTGATACGGGTAGGGCACGCCCGGCTGCGGATGGCGGCCGTGATACGCGATGGCGAGGCCGAAGGCTTCGGCGCGCTTGGCCACGGCCTTGCCGATGCGCCCGAGGCCGACGATCCCCAGAGTCCGGCCCCGCAGCGTGGAACTGAGCGGGAAGGCGCCATCCATCCACTTGCCGGCCCGCAGGTAGCGCTCAGCGGCCGGCAACTGGCGCACGCTGGCGAGCACGAGGGCCAGCGCCGTGTCGGCCACCTCCTCGTCGAGCACGCCCGGGGTGTTGGTGACGACGAGGCCGTGCTCGCCGGCCCAGGCGGCGTCGATGGCGTCGTAGCCAACGCCGAAATTCGACACGATCTGCAGCTTCGGGAAGCGTCCCATGAAGGTGCCGTCGACGTGAATGTGGCCGCCGACCGCCAGCGCGCCCACCTCCGGGGCCGCGCGCGCCAGCGCGGCGTCGCGGTCCTCGGCTTCCCACAGCTTCACGAGATCGGTTTGCCGCTCCAGCGCCTCGACGACGGGGGGCGCCATGCAGTTCGGCATGAGGACGAAGGGACGGTTCAAGCCGATGCTCCGGATGACGACGCGGCGGAGCGGCCCGGCCGCCCCGGGGCATCATGCGGCAAGCGCGGCGCACCGGCAACGGCCGGGCCGCGGAGCCGCCCGTCAACGGACCGTCAAGACCTGTGGCGGAGACGACAAGGATGCGCCCCATCCCCGCCCCGATGAAAGCGCCCCCTGTGTCCCTGAGCAGCCTTTCGCGGATCGATCCGCGAAAGGCTGCTCATCCTTCCCATGAGAATCGGCAGGATGTCGTGGGCGAACCCACAAAATCCTGCCGAGAGTCGTCCGAGGAGTTCGCCGCGATGGTCGCATGGTCAGTGAAGGGCAGGGGGGCCGAGGTCACGGTCGTCAGCCCCGAGGGGGACGTGTATCCCTTCGTCATCACCTCGGTGGACAAGCTGGAACTCAAGCTCTGCGCCACGCCGACCTGGCGGGGCGGCCGGGAGCCGCGCGACGCCGACCTCAAGATCTACGCGGCCCATGGCGCGGCCTCACGCTGGACCAGCGACACGTTCGGCGCCTCGCCCTGACGCCGCGGGCCTGCCGGAGCGCCGGGGAGCATTGATTTTCCGCGGGGAGGAGCGACATCAGTCCCGTTTCCAACCCCAGGCGGCTGCTGTCCCGGAGAAACCCATGGCTGTTCTCGCGCGCCGTCCGACCCGCGCCTTCGTGGCGGCTGCCGCCCTGGCCCTGTGCCTCGCGGCCGGGGGCGGGGCCGCGGGGGAGGGAGGGGCGGACGGCGCGGCGCTCCGGGCGCTCATCGCCGGGCCGCAGCGCAGCCCCGCCAACCGGGCCCGCGATCCCTACCGCCACCCGCTCGACGACCTGTCCTTCCTCGGCGTCGCGCCCACCAGCACCGTCGTCGAGATCCTGCCGGGCGGCGCCGGCTACTGGACCGAGATCCTCGGCCCCTACCTCCGCGACGGTGGCCGCTACATCGCGGCCAACCCGCCGAAGGCCGACACCTCCGACGAGGCCGTGAAGGGCAACGCGGCCTTCGCGGCCAAGACGGCCTCCGACCCGGCCGATTACGCCAAGGTCGAGACCGCGGACTTCGCGCCCGGCCGCGACATCGTCCCGCCCGGCACGGCCGACGTCGTGCTGACGTTCCGCAACGTCCACAACTGGATGGCCGACGGCTCCGCGCCCGCGGTCTTCGCGGCATTCTTTCGGGCCCTGAAGCCCGGGGGGACGCTGGGTGTCGAGGAGCACCGGGGGCGGACGGACCAGCCGCAAGACCCGCTGGCGAAGAGCGGCTACGTGCGCCAGGACGCCGTGGTGGCGCTCGCGGCGGCGGCGGGCTTCAAACTGGCGGGGGCGTCGGAGGCCAACGCCAACCCGCGCGACACCAAGGACTACCCCGACGGGGTCTGGACCCTGCCGCCGACCTACCGGCTGAAGGACCGCGACCGCGACCGCTACGCCGCCATCGGCGAAAGCGACCGCATGCTGCTCCGCTTCGTGAAGCCCGCACCCTGACGCGGGCGCGACACCGGATCGAGCGTTCGCGCCCGTTCCCCGGCCGCCCCGCCCTGGGCAAAACCACGCCCCCCTGCTAAGGGCCTATCCTGGCAGGCAGCGGCCGTCCTGCCCGGCGCGGAGGATCCGCGGCCGGCCCTAATCCCTTGCCGACCGAGATAGGCCCCAAGCCCCGCCCATGACCGCGCAGAAGTTCGAGCAGATCCGCAATTTCTCCATCGTGGCGCACATCGACCACGGCAAGTCGACGCTGGCCGATCGCCTGATCCAGACCACCGGGACGCTGGCGGCGCGCGATATGGTCGAGCAGGTGCTCGACTCCATGGACATCGAGCGCGAGCGCGGTATCACCATCAAGGCCCAGACGGTGCGGCTCGACTACCTGGCGCAGGACGGCCGGTCCTACATCCTCAACCTGATGGACACGCCCGGCCACGTCGACTTCGCCTACGAGGTGTCGCGCTCGCTCGCCGCCTGCGAGGGGTCGCTGCTCGTGGTCGACGCCAGCCAGGGCGTCGAGGCCCAGACGCTGGCCAACGTCTACCAGGCGCTCGACGCCGGCCACGAGATCGTGTCGGTGCTGAACAAGATCGACCTGCCGGCCGCCGAGCCGGACCGCATCCGCCAGCAGATCGAGGACGTGATCGGGCTCGACGCGTCGGAGGCCGTCGAGATCTCGGCCAAGACCGGCATCAACATCGAGGGCGTGCTCGAAGCCATCGTCAAGCGCCTGCCCCCGCCCGTGGGCGACGCCGACGCGCCGCTGAAGGCCCTGCTGGTCGACAGTTGGTACGACGCCTACCTCGGGGTGGTCGTGCTGGTGCGGGTCATCGACGGGAGCCTGAAGAAGGGCGCCCGCATCCAGACCATGGCGACGGGCGCCCATTACGAGGTCGACCGCATCGGCGTGTTCAAGCCCAAGATGAGCGCCGTCGACCGGCTCGGCCCCGGCGAGGTCGGCTTCATCACGGCGCAGATCAAGGACGTGGCCGACACCCGCGTCGGCGACACGATCACGGACGAGCGCAAGCCCACCGCCCAGGCCCTGCCGGGCTTCAAGCCCGCCCAGCCGGTGGTGTTCTGCGGCCTGTTCCCGGTCGACGCGGCGGATTTCGACGACCTGCGCGCCGCCATGGGCCGGCTGCGGCTCAACGACGCCAGCTTCTCCTTCGAGATGGAGAGCTCCGCGGCGTTGGGCTTCGGCTTCCGCTGCGGCTTCCTGGGGCTGCTGCACCTGGAGATCATTCAGGAGCGGCTGGAGCGCGAGTTCAACCTCGACCTCATCGCCACCGCGCCCTCCGTGGTCTACGAGATCGCGCTGCGCGACGGCACCTCCCTGGATCTCCACAACCCGGCCGACATGCCGGACGTGATGAGGATCGAGGAGATCCGCGAGCCCTGGATCAAGGCCACGATCCTCACCCCCGACGAGTATCTCGGGGGCATCCTCAAGCTGTGCCAGGACCGGCGCGGCGTGCAGCTCGACCTCAACTACGTCGGCAAGCGCGCCATGCTGACCTATGAGCTGCCGCTGAACGAGGTGGTGTTCGACTTCTACGACCGGCTGAAGTCCATCTCCAAGGGTTATGCCTCGTTCGACTACCAAGTCACGGAGTACAAGCCCGGCGAGCTCGTGAAGATGCAGGTCTTGGTCAACGCCGAGCCGGTGGATGCGCTGTCCATGCTGGTGCACCGCGACCGCGCCGAGATGCGCGGCCGTGCCATGGTGGACAAGCTGAAGGACCTGATCCCCCAGCACATGTTCCAGATCCCCGTGCAGGCCGCGATCGGCGGCAAGATCATAGCCCGCGAGACGATCCGGGCCCTGCGCAAGGACGTCACGGCCAAGTGCTACGGCGGCGACGTCACCCGCAAGCGCAAGCTGCTGGAGAAGCAGAAGGCCGGCAAGAAGAAGATGCGGCAGTTCGGCAAGGTCGAGATCCCGCAGGAGGCCTTCATCGCCGCGCTGAAGATGGACGGCTGAGGATCTGATTGGATCGGCGGGCGGATGCGGCGCGACGGGGTGACACGATGAAAGCGGCGGCTGCCTGTCTCGCTCTCGGCCTCGGCATCGCCCTCTGCTGGCCTGCGGGGGCCGCGCCCGCACCGGATCCGCTCGGCTGTGCGGCCTTCATGAAGGACTATGCGGCCGCCGCGGCGGGCTACCGCGTCTCCTTCGAGCGCCCCATCACCATCAACCGCGGCTTCGGCGAGCTCCTGAGCGGCATCGACGTCCATATCCTCCAGAGCGGGACGGAGGTGGGCGGCACGCTGAAGTGCCGCGGCGACGCCTTCGTCCGCTTCGAGGCCCGCGTGACCCTGCCGGCCAAGGACAAGGTCCTGGCGGACTTCAGCAGCCTCGGCCAGGCGGCCCTGATGACGGCCTTCCGCTGGGAGCGCGCCAAGGCCCAGACGGTCGAGAAGGCGATGGGCCAGGACGCCGCGGAGTACCTCCGCGCCTCGCTCCAGCGCGGCGACACCTATGTGTCCGGCAAGGTCGAATACCACCAGGCCGACCGCCTCGACCTCGGCCTGATCTGGACCGAGACGGACCACACCCTCGTCATCTCGAGCCAGACCGAGGACTGACAGGGGTTCCGGGTCATCGTTGTCCTTTGCGCCCCACATCGCCGGCTGCGCGGGGTCAGTGTCGGCACACATCACTGACGTTGGTCACTGGCACCCTTCTTTCCTCCGGGGAGAATCGGGCACCTATCCCGGCTCGCCGGGATGGGCCCCGGGTGCCCGGCAGGGCGGATGAGGGGAGTTCCACAGGTGGTGGATCCCCCCTCATCCGGCGCTTCGCGCCACCTTCGCCCCGCTGGGGAGAAGGGCACCCCCGCTGATGCGGATATGTTTGCCAACGCCAGCCCCGGAGGGGAGAAGGGCACCCCGCGGGCGCCGATATGTATGCCGACCCTCGCTGCGCGGGCAAAAGCGGCTATCGTCCCCCGGCCGGGTCAGTTCACCAGCGCTCCGCCGCCGCAGCGCACGGCCCGCACCCAGGTGTCGGCGTCGCCGACCGTCACGCCGAGCATGGCCAGGGTGCCGGCGAGTTCGCGGTCGATCGGCTGAAGGTCGGCCACGAGCAGCGCCGCGATCGAGGTGCCGGCGCCGAGCGGCAGCGACACGCCCAGCACATTGGCGTTGAGCTGCAGCGAGCCGATGAGCTGCGACAGCAGCGACGACGTGTAGTCCGTCGTGCTGGTGCTCTTCATCGTCCCGGCCGCGATGTCGGCCGAGGAGAAGGGCACGGGGGTTCGTCCCGTGTTGGAGACTGTGGCATGGGCCCGGCCCGACACCGCCACAAGGGCAAGGTTGGTCAGGACCGCGGGGCTCGGGTTCAGCGGCGTCGTCATGTCGGCCAGCGCGGCGTCCGGCACCGTGCCGATCCAGCCGTCGACCGCGCCGGGCGTCACGCCCAGGGTCACGGCGGGGTCGACGGGTGCGCCCGCCGAGCAGCCGATCGCCGTGACGCTGGCGGTGGCCGGTCCCACCTCGACGGTGAGCGGCAGGGTGAGGCCCGTGATGGCCCCGAGCCCGGCCAGCTTCAGCACCAGCGCCACGCGCGCCTCCGCCGTGTGCACGGTCGTGCCGAGGGGGCCGACCGCGGCGTAGTTCGACCCCGCGGCCGGCTGCGCCAGGGCGAGCGTGACGCTCGCGCCGAGGATCGTGGGGGAGCTCGGCGCGAGGTCCCCCGACACCGTGGCGGTGCCGGCCCCGAGCCGCGCCGCCGCCGACACCAGGGGCAGGGCCGGCAGCGCCGCCGCCACGGGCGCGGCCGAGCCGAGCGGCAGCCCGCCGTAGGCGCCGAAGCCCACGAGGCTGCCGAAGCTGAACTTCGGCCCGGAAGGGCCGGCCGCCATCGCCATCGTGCGCAGCGCCGCGACCGCCGAGGCCGAGGCTCCGCCCGTCGAAGCCGCGTCGGCCGCGGCATTCAGCACGTCGGCGAGACGGACGGTGGCGGCGGCGAGCGACGCGTAGGTCCCGGTGGCGCCGATCCGCTGCGCGAGCGCGTTGGCGAGGCCGAACAGGTCGATGCCGGCGGCCCCGAGGGCGGCAT
>CAXTFP010000191.1:0-6407 GCA_964243135.1 uncultured Lichenihabitans sp. | reverse complement strand
CCCCGAGGTCGAGCGTCTCGTGGCCGAGGCGCGGGGCACGGGTTGCGCCATCGCTTGGCTGTCGCGCGAGGACCTGTCCCGTGGCGACGCCGAGCTGCAGACGCTGATCGGCGAGGATGCGGACAGCCGCCGCCCCGCGCCGTCGCCCGAGGCCGAGGCGCGGGCGCTGGCCGCGCGCCATCCGGAGGGCTTCGCCTATCTCGGCCGCGACGAGGCCGACCTGCCGATCTGGCGCGCCGCGCGGGAGCGCTTCGGGGTCGACCTGTCGCCTCGGCTGCGTCGCCGCGCCGAATCGGAAGAGCTCGGCATCGTCGAGCTGTCGCGTCCACCGGCGCTCGGCCCGGCCGTGCTCCGCTCCATGCGGCCGCACCAGTGGCTGAAGAACCTGCTCGTCCTCGTGCCCTTCGCCCTGTCCATGGGGGAGCTGCATCCGCGCGACGCCGGGGTCGCGCTCTTGGCCTTCGCGTGCCTCTGCGCCCTGACGAGCGGCACCTACCTCGTCAACGACCTGTTCGACATCGAGGCCGACCGCCGGCACCCCCGCAAGCGCGAGCGGCCCATCGCCAGCGGCGCGCTGCCGGTCTCGACGGCCGCGGCGGTCGGCGGAGCGCTGATCCTCGGCGCGCTCGCCTGCGCCTGCGCGCTGCGCTTCGCCTTCGCGGCGGCGCTGGGGAGTTACCTCGTCATCACGCTGGCCTACTCGTTCCGGCTGAAACGCATGGCCATGGTGGACGTGCTGGTCATCGCCTTGCTGTTCACCCTGCGCATCCTGGCCGGGATGCTGCTCGTCAGCGAGAAGCCGTCGCACTGGCTGCTGATGTTCTCGATCTTCTTCTTCCTCAGCCTCGCCTTCATGAAGCGCGAGGTGGAGTTCAACGTCGTGCGCCAGGCGGGCCGCACCACGCTGTCGGGCCGCGGCTACGACCTCGACGACCGGCTGTACGTGCTGTGCTGCGGCATCTCGTCGGGCATCGCCTCGGTGGTGATCTTCGCCCTGTTCATCACCGCCACGATCGAGACGGTGCAGCTCAACTATCACGCGCCCGAGCTGCTCTGGGGCGTGATGGGCCTCGTCGGCTACTGGGTGCTGCGGATGTGGATGCTGACGACGCGCGGGCTGATGAACGACGATCCCATCCTGTTCGCGGCGCGTGACCGCACCAGCGTGGCGCTCGGGGCGGCCTGCGGCCTGCTGGCGGTCTGCGCCCAGGTCGTGCACCTTTGACGCGCCCGGGCGAGGCCGCGCCGACCGCCACCACCTCCTGGGGCCGCGTCGCCAGGGCCGCGAGCCACGTCGCCGAGCCCGCCTACCTCGACGAGATGGCGCGGGCGTTCCGCGACGCCGACTCGGTCCACGCCCTGGCGCATGGCTTGGGCCGGTCCTACGGGGACGTGTGCCTCAACGGCGGCGGCCACCTGTTGCGCACGGCGCGGCTCGACCGCGTGATCGCGGCCGACTGGTCGACCGGCGTCGTGCGGGCCGAGGCCGGGCTGACGATCGGCGCCCTGCTGTCGATCGGCGTGCCGCGGGGCTGGTTCGTGCCCGTCACGCCCGGCACGAAGTTCGTGACGCTCGGCGGCGCCGTCGCCAACGACGTCCACGGCAAGAACCACCACGGCGCCGGCACCTTCGGCTGCCACGTCCGCCGCCTGGGGCTGCTGCGCAGCGGCGGCGAGATCGTCGAGGTCGGCCCCGACAGCCGCCCCCACCTCTTCGCCGCGACCGTGGGCGGGCTGGGCCTCACGGGGCTGATCGCCTGGGTGGAGCTGCAGCTCCAGCCGGTGACGTCGAGCGACGTCGAGGCCCAGACGCTGCGGCTGCGCGACCTCGACGGCTTCTTCCGTGCGGCCGAGGACAGCCACGACTGGCCCTACACGGTGGCCTGGGTGGATTGCCTCGCGGCCGGCCGCAGGCTCGGCCGGGGGCTGTTCAACCGCGGCCGCCACGCCGAGGGCGGCACCCTGCTGGCCCATGCCGACCGGGCGCGGCTCAAGGTGCCGCGCGACGCGCCCTCCGCCCTGCTCGGCCCCGCCACGGTGCGGCTGTTCAACGCCGCCTATTCGCGCCAGCCCGCCGGGGGCGAGGCGCGCCGCGTGCCCTACGGCAAGTTCCTCTACCCGCTGGACGGCATCACGGACTGGAACCGGCTCTACGGCGGCCGGGGCTTCTTCCAGCACCAGTCCGTCGTGCCGATGCGCTCGGCGCCCCGGGCGCTGCAGAAGCTGCTGGAGCTGACGTCGAGCGAGGGCCAGGGCTCGTTCCTCGTGGTGCTGAAGCTCTTCGGCCCGCGGGCCTCGCCCGGCATCCTGTCCTTCCCGCAGCCCGGCGCCACCTTCGCGCTCGACCTGCCCAACCGCGGCCCCGGCACGCTGCGGCTCCTCGGGCGCATGGCCGAGGTGGTGCTGGAGGCCGGCGGCCGCCTCTACCCCGCCAAGGACGCCACCATGACGGCCGAGCAGTTCCGCGCCGGATTCCCGCGCTGGCGCGAGGTCGAATCCTACCGCGACTCCGCCATCTCGTCGGACTTTTGGCGGCGCGTCACCGGAGACCAAGCATGAGTTCGGCCCCCGCCGCCCCTTCGACTGGGGCGGTCAAGACCGTGCTGGTGCTCGGCGCCACCTCGGCCATCGCCAACGCCTTCTGCCGTCTGCGCGCGGGCTCCGGTGCCCGGCTCGTGCTGGTGGGGCGCCACGGCGAGCGCCTCGCCGCCATCGCGGCCGACCTCACGGCCCGGGGCGCCTCGGCCGTCGAGACGGTCGTGTCGGACCTGTCCGACATGGAGGGGGCGGAGGCGCGCTTCGCGGCCATGACGGGTGCCCTCGGGGCCCCCGACGAGGTGCTGCTGGCCTACGGTGTGCTCGGCGAGCAGGCCGCGGCGCAGGACAGCGCGGACGAGACGCGGCGGCTCATCGATGTCAACTTCACCAGCGCGGCGCTGTGGCTGCAGCTCGCCGCCAAGCACCTCACGGCCGACCGGCGGCCCCGCACCCTCATCGTGATCGGCTCGGTGGCGGGGGACCGCGGCCGGCAATCGAACTACGTCTACGGCGCCGCCAAGGCCGGGCTCGACGCCTTCGCCGAGGGGCTGGCCCATAGGCTCCACGCCACCGGTGTCCGGGTCGTGACGGTGAAGCCCGGCTTCGTCGACACCCCGATGACGGCCCACCTCGACCGCTCCGGGCCGCTCTGGGCCAAGCCCGAGGCGGTCGCGGCCGCCATCGACCGGGCGGTGGCCAAGGGGCAGCGGATCGTCTACGCCCCCTGGTTCTGGCGGCCGATCATGACGGCCGTGCGGGCGGCGCCCCGGCCGCTGTTCTACAGGACAAAGCTTTGAGCCTCGCGCCTTGACCGAAGCCCCGACACCCCGGCGCGGCCGGATCGTCGTCACCGGCGCGGCCGGCCTCGTCGGCCAGAATCTCATCCCCCGGCTGAAGGCGCGCGGCTACGCCGACATCGTGGCGCTCGACAAGCACCGCGCCAACACCCGCATCCTGGCCGAACTGCACCCGGAGGTGCGCGTGGTCGAGGCCGACCTCAGCCGCGCCGGCGGCTGGGAGGACACGCTTGGGGGCGCCGAGGCGCTGATCCAGCTTCACGCCCAGATCGGCGGGCTCGACCCGGCCGTCTTCAAGGCCAACAACGTCGCGGCCACGGAGCGCGTGCTGCGGGCCGCCGAGGCGGCCGGCATCGGCTATATGGTGCACATCTCGTCCTCGGTGGTGAACTCGGCGGCGCGCGACCTCTACACCGAGACCAAGAAGGCGCAGGAGAGGCTCGTCGCGGCCTCGCCCGTCACCCACGTGGTGCTGCGCCCGACGCTGATGTTCGGCTGGTTCGACCGCAAGCACGTCGGCTGGCTGGCGCGCTTCATGCGCAAGGTGCCGGTGTTCCCGATCCCCGGCGACGGGCGCTTCCGCCGCCAGCCGCTCTACGCCGGGGATTTCGCCAGCATCATCATGAGCTGCATCGAGCGCCGCACCACCGGCCGCTACAACATCTCCGGGCTGGAAACGCTCGACTACATCGACATGATCCGGGGCGTGAAGGCCGCGACAGGTGCCCGGGCGCGGATCGTCACGATCCCCTACGAACTGTTCCGCCGCCTGCTGCAGGTCTACGCGCTGGTCGACCGCGACCCGCCGTTCACGGCGAACCAGCTCGCGGCCCTCGTCACCCCGGACCTCTTCGAGGTAATCGACTGGCCGGCGATCTTCGGCGTCCGACCGACCCCGCTCGACGCCGCCTTCCACGAAACCTTCAACGACCCGCGCTTCTCGTCGGGCGTTTTGGACTTCTAGCGTTATGCGTATCGTCGTCGTCGGTGCGGGCGCTATGGGGCTCGCCGCGGCCTACCATGCCGCCAAGGCGGGCCACGCCGTCACGGTGGTCGAGGCCGGCGCCGAGGCCGGCGGCATGGCGGCCCACTTCGACTTCGGCGGCCTGTCGCTGGAGCGCTACTACCACTTCGTGTGCCGGACCGATCGGCCGACCTTCGACCTGCTGGCGGAGCTCGGCTTGAGCGACCGCATGCGCTGGCGCCCCACCACCATGGGGTATTTCCTCGGCGGCCGGCTGCACAAGTGGGGCGACCCGGTCTCGCTGCTGCGCTTCCCGGAGCTCGGCCTCATGTCGAAGCTGCGCTACGGCGCGCTCATGTTCCTGTCGAGCAAGCGCGCGCGCTGGGACGCGCTGGAGACCACTTCGGCCAAGGACTGGATCACCCGCTGGTGCGGCCGCGCCGTCTACGACAGGCTGTGGCACCCGCTCTTCGCCCTGAAGTTCTACGAGCACGCCGACGACGTATCGGCCGCCTGGATCTGGACGCGCATCCGCCGCCTCGGCAACTCGCGCCGGTCGCTGATGCAGGAGGAGCTGGGCCATATCGAGGGCGGCACTGAGACGCTGGTCGCGGCGCTGGTCGAGCGGATTCGGGCGCTCGGCGGCGCGATGCGGCTCGGCGAGCCGGTCGAGGAGGTCGTGGTCGAGCGCGGGCGGGTGACGGGCGTGAGGACGGCCGCCGGCACCCTGCCGGCCGAGGCCGTGATCTCCACCGTGCCGACCCCCCTCGTGTCGCGCCTGGTGCCGGGCCTGCCGGAAGCCGCCAAGGCGCGCTACGACGCCATCCTGAACATCGGCGTGGTCTGCCTGGTGTTCAAACTCAAGCGGCCGGTGACGCCGCACTTCTGGGTCAACATCGTCGAGCCCGGGATCCCGATCCCGGGCATCATCGAGTTCTCCAACCTGCGCGACACGGGCGACGCGATCGTCTACGTGCCCTATTACATGCCGACCACGAACCCGCGCTGGGGCTGGAGCGACGAGGCCCTGGCGGACGAGGCCTATGCCGCGATCCGCCGCGTCAACCCGGCCCTGACCGAGGCCGACCGGCTCGACGTGCACGTGGCACGCCTGCGCCACGCCCAGCCGATCTGCCCGCCCGGCTTCGCGACCATGATTCCGCCCGTTCAAACGGAAATCGCGGGACTGCAGGTGGCCGACACCTGCTTCTACTACCCCGAGGACCGTGGCATCGCCGAAAGCGTGCGACTCGGCAAGATGATGGCGGACGCGCTGGGCCACAACGTGCCGGAACCGCGCGGGTGAGGATGGCGGGTCCACCCCGGACTCGCCCGTCGCGCTGATCGGGAGCGGGCGTCAGCTCGCCCGGCGCACGCAGAACTCAACCACGTCGAGCAGCGCCGCCTTGTGCTCGGAGGCCGGGAACAGCTCCAGGGCGTCGCGCGCCATGGCGCCGTAGTGCCGGGCGCGCTCGATCGTGTCCTCGATGGCGCGGTGGCGGCGCATCGTCGCGACCGCGATCTCGAGGTCGCCGTCGCCGATCTCGCCCTTTTCCAGCGTGCGGGTCCAGAAGGCGCGCTCGTTGACGGAGCCCCGCCGGAACGACAGCACCACGGGGAGGGTGATCTTGCCCTCGCGGAAGTCGTCGCCGACGTTCTTGCCGAGCGCTGAGCTCGACCCGCCGTAGTCGAGCGCGTCGTCGATGAGCTGGAAGGCGATCCCGAGATTGGTGCCGTAAGCCCGGCAGGCCGACATCTCGGCCTTGGGCCGACCCGCCAGGATGGGGCCGACCTCGCAGGCCGCGGCGAAGAGCGCGGCCGTCTTGGCGCGGATCACGGCGAGGTAGGCGTCCTCGGTCGTGGCCGTGTCCTTGGCGGCCGAGATCTGCATGACCTCGCCCTCGGCGATCACGGCGGCCGCGTCGGACAGAACCGCCAAGCAAGGGAGCGAGCCCACCTCCACCATCATGCGGAAGGCCTGCCCGAGCAGGAAATCGCCCACCAGCACGCTGGCCTCGTTGCCCCACAGCATGCGGGCGGCGAGCTTGCCGCGGCGCATGTCGCTCTGGTCGACGACGTCGTCGTGCAGCAGCGTCGCGGTGTGCATG
>CAXTFP010000190.1:0-6408 GCA_964243135.1 uncultured Lichenihabitans sp. | reverse complement strand
TCCGCGACCATCACAACATCCCGCTGGTCCACGCCGACGCCTCCGACACCTTCCTCGAAGCGCTCGCCGGCGTCACCGACCCCGAGGCCAAGCGCAAGGCGATCGGCCGCCTGTTCATCGACGTCTTCGACGCCGAGGCCTCGCGGATCGGCGGCGCCGACTTCCTGGCCCAGGGCACGCTCTACCCGGACGTCATCGAGAGCGTGTCGGCCACCGGCGGCCCGGCCGTCACGATCAAGTCGCACCACAACGTCGGCGGCCTGCCCGAGCGGATGAGGATGAAACTGCTGGAGCCGCTGCGGGCCCTGTTCAAGGACGAGGTGCGGGTGCTCGGCCGCACCCTCGGCCTGCCGCCCGCCTTCGTGGGCCGCCACCCGTTCCCCGGGCCGGGACTGGCCATCCGCTGCCCCGGCGAGGTGACGCGCGACAAGCTCGCGATCCTGCGCCAGGCCGACGCCATCTACCTCGAAGAGATCCGGCGCGCCGGGCTCTACGACGTGATCTGGCAGGCCTTCGCCGTGCTGCTGCCGGTGCGGACCGTGGGCGTGATGGGCGACGGCCGCACCTACGACCAGGTCTGCGCGCTCCGCGCCGTGACCTCGACGGACGGCATGACGGCCGACTTCTTCCCCTTCGACATGAACTTCCTCGGCCGAGCCGCGACGCGTATTATCAACGAGGTGCGGGGCATCAACCGCGTGGTCTACGACGTGACGTCGAAGCCGCCGGGGACGATCGAGTGGGAGTGAGGCCGGCCTCTCGACCGACGCGATGGTCGGGAGGAGGGCTTCGGATGGCTGCGGCTTAACGGCATTGCTGATGATGTTGGTGTCGAGAAGGTAGCGCGTCACAGGTCGACCTTGCGCCCGTCATCGTTTGACCGGGACAGATCGAGGTCCGCATCGATCAGCGGCGAGCGGCGCAACGCGGCGAAGATTCCACCAGGCTCGGACGTCCCGCCGCCCATCGATCTGTGCAAAGTGGCACGAAGTTGCGTGCCTTCGGGCGAGTCCTCCGCGAGCCGCCGGGCCAGCGACCGAATGAGCTCGCGGTCGATGTCCCGGCCGAGCACTTCGAAGCGGGTCAAGCCTCGCTCGCCGAGGCGGGATCGATAGTTTCGGACCGCGCGCTTCTGTGAACTCTCCATGGCCCACCCCCGACGATTTTCGGCCGTATAGCCGGAAAGAACCTTCAGCAAGGTACCGGGTGCCGGTTTGATCGTCGATCACACAGCCTGAGAGCCGCCACGAGGTGTTCACCGAGGATCATCGACCGGCGCAGGCGAGGCCGCGTTTCACGATCATCGGCAGGCGGTCGCCGCCCCGGCGGCGGGCGGCGCCCTCATCCTCGACGCCATCCCATCAGCGCCGCTCCCCCCACCTCACCCAATCCCAGCCACCCCGCCATCACCCCCAGCTCTGCCCGCAGCGCCTCCTCGGCCCCCTTCGGCGCGCCCGGCTCCCAATGCAGCCCCTGCACGAGCAGCCGGCCGCCCGCGCGGTCGGCCTTGAGGTCGACCCGCGCGGCGAGGCGGTCGCCATGGAGGAAGGGTAGGGCGTAGTAGCCGTGCTCGCGTTGCGC
Source organism: uncultured Lichenihabitans sp. (assembly GCA_964243135.1). Taxonomy (GTDB): domain Bacteria; phylum Pseudomonadota; class Alphaproteobacteria; order Rhizobiales; family Beijerinckiaceae; genus Lichenihabitans. The sequence goes on along the minus strand of CAXTFP010000190.1, from coordinate 4,827 downwards.
CGCCGGAACGTAGATCTCGATGCGATAGCGGAAGCCGAACAGGCGCTCGGCCCGCGCCCGCTCCCACACCAGCGGGTCGAAGGGCGACAGCAGGGCCGAGACGGAGGCCCGGCGCGGCGGCCGCGCTTCGGCGTGCAGGAACGCCGGCCTGTCCCAGCCCTCCACCCGCACCTCGCTGAGCCGCCCCGCCTCGCACAACGCCGCGATTCCTGCGCGCCCGTCCTCCGGCCTGAGCCGGAAATAGTCGCGCAGGTCGCCCGCCGTGGCGATCCCGAGCGCGCGGCCCGCGATGTCGAGCAGCGCGCGGTGGGCCTCGGCCTCGGTCGGGGTCGGCAGGTCGAGCACGCTCCGGGGCAGGGCGCGTTCGGGCAGGTCGTAGACGCGCGCGAAGGTGCCGCGCCGCGTCGCGGCCGTGAGGTGCCCGGCCCAGAACAGCCATTCGAGCGCTCCCTTGGCCTCTCCCCAGCCCCACCAGCCGCCGGCTCCGGTGCGCCCCGCCACCTCGCATTCCGCGGCCGTCAGCGGCCCGTCGCGCCGGATGCGGTCGAGCAGCGCCAGGGCGCCCGGCCGCGTCTCGCCCGCGAAGGGCCTCAGCCGGCCGTAGCAGCCGAGGCCCCGGTCGGCCCGCGCCATGCGCCAGCGGAACAGGGGCTGCAGCGCGAAGGGCAGCAGCGACGCTTCATGGGCCCAATATTCGAACAGGCGCCGTGGACGGCCGCGGCCCCAGGCGGCGGCGTCGAACAGCGCGCGGTCATAGGGGCCGAGGCGAGAGAAGGCCGGCAGGTAGTGGGCGCGGGCCAGGACGTTGACGCTGTCGATCTGGTGCAGCCCGAGCCGATCCACCGTGCGGGCGAGGTCGGCCGCTGTGATCGGGCGGGCCGGCCGCGCCCGGCCGAAGCCCGCCGAGGCGAGCGCGATCCCCCGCGCCTCGCGCGCCGACAGCGTGTCCACGGCGCGTGAGCCTCACCGCGTGCCGAACATCCGGTCGCCGGCGTCGCCGAGCCCCGGCACGATGTAGCCGTGGCCGTCGAGCCTCTCGTCGACCGCCGCGGTCCAGATGGACACGTCGGGATGCGCGGCGCGCAGCCGCGCGACGCCCTCCGGCGCCGCCAGCAGGCACACGAAGCGCAGGTCGCGCGCGCCGCGCTTCTTCAGAAGGTCGATGGCCGCCACCGCCGAATTGGCGGTCGCCAGCATCGGGTCCATGACGATCGTCAGCCGGTCGACGATGTCCACCGGCGCCTTGAAGTAATATTCCACGGCCTGCAGCGTTTCGGGGTCGCGGTAGAGGCCGATATGCGCCACGCGGGCCGAGGGCACGAGGTCCAGCATGCCGTCGAGGAACCCGACCCCGGCCCGCAGGATGGGGGCGAAGACGAGCTTCTTGCCCGAGATGCGCGGCGCTTTCATGCGCTGGAGCGGCGTCTCGATCTCGACCATCTCCACGGGGAGGTCGCGCGTCACCTCGTAGCAGAGCAGGGTGCCGATCTCGTTCAGCAGCTGCCGGAACCCCTTGGTGGAGCGCTGCTCGGCGCGCATCAGCGTCAGCTTGTGCTGCACCAGCGGGTGGTCGACGACCGTGACGTTGTCCATGGCATCCCTCGGCGGCTGTGCTGCGGCGACGAGGTAGCATGGCGGGCCGGCTCACCGGAACCACCGATCTCCCGGCACGCTCCCACTCGCCGCCGGCTTAAAATCTCGGACATGTTCCAAAGTGCGGCGACGCGCGGCGAACCTCGCGCCGCCTCGGCGGCGTTGACCGAGCATGCCGGGCCGCCGTCACGCGGTCGGGCGCTTCCGCCGTCACGCGGATATGAGGATCACCATGGACGATACGACCGGACCCTTGCGGGTTTCGCGCCGCACCGTGCTCGAAGGCACGGCGGCCCTCGCGGTCCTGGGGACCGTCGCGCCCGAAGCGGCGCGGGCCCAGGCTTCCCAGGCTCCCCTTAACACCGCCGCCCTGAACGCCGACGTGTCGGTTCACATGCCCGTCACCCTGACGGTCAACGGCGAGGCCCACGCTCTGATGCTCGACCCGCGCACGACGCTTCTCGACGCCCTGCGCGAGACGATCGGCCTCACGGGCTCGAAGAAAGGCTGCGACCACGGCCAGTGCGGCGCCTGCACGGTGCTGGTCGACGGCCGGCGCATCAACTCCTGCCTCACCCTCGCGGCGATGCACGAGGGCGACGCCGTGACGACCATCGAGGGCTTCGCGACGGGGGCCGGGCTCCACCCGATCCAGGCCGCGTTCGTCCACCACGACGGCTTCCAGTGCGGCTACTGCACGCCGGGGCAGATCTGCTCCTCGGCCGGCATGCTGGCGGAGGCCCAGGCCGGCGTGCCGAGCTTCGTCACGGCCGACCTCGCCGCGGCCACGAAGCTCACCGACGCCGAGATCCGCGAGCGTATGAGCGGCAACATCTGCCGCTGCGCCGCCTATCCCAACATCGTGGCGGCCATCAAGGACGGCGGTCGCGTCGGCCCGGACGGGAGCATCGCGTCGTGAAGGCCTTCACCTTCGAGCGGGCCGCGACGCCCGCGGCGGCCAGCGCCGCCGTCGCCGGCCGGCCCGGCGCCATGTTCATCGGCGGCGGCACCAACATGCTGGACCTGATGAAGCTCGAGATCGAGACGCCGACCCACGTGGTCGACGTCAACCGTCTCGGCCTCGACCGCATCGAGGCGACGACCGACGGCGGCCTGCGCATCGGCGCCTCGGTGCGCAACAGCGACCTCGCAGCCGACATGCGCGTGCGGACCGATTATCCCGTGCTGAGCCGCGCCCTCCTGGCGGGCGCCACGGGGCAGTTGCGCAACAAGGCCACCACGGCCGGCAACCTGCTGCAGCGCACGCGCTGCTACTATTTCTACGACACGTCGAAGCCCTGCAACAAGCGCGAGCCGGGCTCGGGCTGCTCGGCGCTGGGGGGCTTCAACCGCATCCACGCGGTCCTCGGCGCCAGCGACCGCTGCATCGCCACCCACCCGTCCGACATGGCGGTCGCGATGCGGGCGCTCGACGCCACGGTCGAGACGTTGGGGCCGGACGGCGCCACCCGCGCCATGCCCATCGCGGATCTGCACCGCCTGCCGGGCTCGAACCCGGAGGTCGAGACGGCGCTGAAGCCGGGCGAGCTCATCACCGCCGTGACCCTGCCGAAGCCGGTCGGAGGGATGCAGATCTACCGCAAGGTGCGCGACCGCGCCTCCTACGCCTTCGCGCTCGTGTCTCTCGCCGCGGTGATCCACGCCGAGCCCGGCGGGGCCGTGAGGGCCGCGCGCCTGGCCTTCGGTGGGCTGGCGCTGAAGCCCTGGCGAGTGCCGGCCGCCGAGGACGCCCTGGTCGCGGGCGGGGGTGCCGAGGCCGTCGAGGACTCGGCCGACGAGGTGCTGCGCGGCGCCCGCGGCTTCGGCTCCAACGACTTCAAGATCCCGCTGACGCGCCGCATCCTGCGGTCCGTCGTGGCCGACGCCACCAAGGCTTGAGGAGCCCCACCATGATGGACATGAAGGCTCCGGTCGGGACCACGCCGCTCGACACGATACGGGACGGGCTCGTCGGCCAGCCGATGGACCGCGTCGACGGCCCGTCGAAGGTGTCGGGCACCGCCACCTATGCCTACGAGTACAGGGAGCCGGCGGGCATCGCCTACGGCTACCTCGTGCCCTCCACGATCGCCAAGGGCCGCATCGCCTCGCTCGACACGACGGTGGCCGAGCGCATGCCCGGCGTGGTGGCGGTGATCACGCACCGCAACGCCCCGAAGGGCGGCAAGGCGAGCCAGCAGGTGCGCCCCGAACTCGTCGACGACCGGATCGACCACTACGGTCAGGCGGTGGCCTGCGTGGTGGCCGAAACCTTCGAGCAGGCCCGCGCCGCTGCCCGGGCGGTCGAGGTCGGCTACGCGGCCGAGCCGATCGCGACCGAGCTCGCGGCCAACCGCGACAAGGCCTTCCAGCCGAAGAACCGAGGCAATTCCCCGACCGATACGGCGTCGGGCGACGCCGAGGCCGTCTTCGCTTCCGCGCCCGTCCAGGTCGAGGTCACCTACACGACCCCGCTTCAGACCCACGCGATGATGGAGCCGCATGCGACGCTCGCCTACTGGCGCCGCGGCCAGCTCATCCTGTTCACCGCCAACCAGATGCCGAACCGCGGGCAGGCCATCCTCGCGGATGTGCTGAACCTCCCCAAGGACAATATCCGCATCGTCAGCCGCTACGTCGGCGGCGGCTTCGGCGCCAAGCTGACGCCCCATCCCGACGCGGTGCTGGCGGCCCTGGCGTCCAAAGTCGCGGACCGGCCCGTGAAGCTGGCGCTGACGCGACAGCAGGTGTTCCACTCGACCTTCCACCGGTCGGACACGATCCAGCGCATCCGCCTCGGCGCGACGCCGGACGGCCGCCTCGTCTCGGTCGCGCACGAGTCCTGGTCCGGCAACACGCCGGGCGACCAGAACTACGAGGCCTCGGCCGAGGTGACGCGCTCGCTCTACGCGACGCCGAACATCATGACGGCCCATCGGCTGGAAGCGCTCGACGTGCCGACGGCCTCCGCTATGCGGGCGCCGGGCGAGGCCGTGGGCATGCTGGCGATCGAATGCGCCATGGACGAGCTGGCCGAGAGGCTGAAGCTCGACCCGATCGAGCTGCGCGTCCGCAACGACGCCACCACCGATCCCACGAAGCACATCCCCTATTCGACGCGCGCCATGGTGCCCTGCCTGCGGCGGGGCGCCGAGCTGTTCGGCTGGGCGGAGCGCAACGCGACGCCGGGATCGCGGCGCGACGGCGATTGGCTCGTCGGCATGGGCGTGGCGG
>CAXTFP010000189.1:0-6416 GCA_964243135.1 uncultured Lichenihabitans sp. | reverse complement strand
GCAGGGCGCCGGCCAGCACGCCCCGGACGAAGCAGGGGACCAGGCGCGGCCATCGCAGCCGGAGCAGGTAGGCTGTGTCAGCCAACAGCAGGAGGAGCAGGGCCGCCAGGGGGAAGCTCGTCTTCACCATGGCGGTCAGGCCCAGGGCGAAGGCGCCGAGCGCGGTCGCGGCCGGCACGGCGGTGCCTCGGCCGCCGCCTTCCGGGCCGTCGCGCCGGATGGCGAGCAGGAAGACGAGGAACGGCAGGGCGAAGTAGACGGCGTCGGGCTTGCCGGCGCAGGCCGCCACCATCAGCCCGCAGGCGGCCGTGGCGGCGGCCGTGCGGCGCCCCGCGATCAGCAGGGCCGCGCACCCACCGAACAGCGCCGAGAAGCCGAGCAGCAGCGGCAGGGTCCGGGTGAAATAGGCGCCGTTGTAATAGACCGTCACCAGCGGCGACGCCGGTCCATAGGTGAAGACGGTGTCGATGCCCCACCGCGCCGGCCTGTCGGCCGCCTCCCCCATCACGGCCACCCAGGACGGGTCGATGCCGGCGAAGGGGAAGTTCGGGGTGAAGGGGTGGAACGCGAAGACGGCCGCCAGGACGCCCAGCGCCGCCGCCGACAGAAGCACCCCCAAGCTGCCCCGCATCGTGTTCCGGCTCCCGCGCTTCGATGAGCAGGAGTTTCGGCTAGAAAGGCGGCTGAAACCAGTGCCGCCGGGCGGAGAACTCGCCCTCCGGAGGTGATGCCGAACCGCGCTACGCCCGCCCGCGCCGCGAGCGCGTGGGCTCGACGAGATGGCGGATGAAGTTGCGCAGCTCCGTGCGGCGGCGTGCCGATTCGATCACCTCGCGGTCGAGGCCGAGGCGCCAGGCGAGGTCGAGCCGGTGCGGCTCGCGCCCCAGCGCCTCGATCAGCCCCGCCTGACCCTCCACCTCCGCCTCGCTGCGGGCGAGGCCGCGCTCCACCAACCCGGCCGCCTGCCGGCGGATCGACTGGGCTATGTCCTCCAGCGGCAGCTCGGGATGATACTGCACTCCCCAGAAGGTGCCGGGGCCGCAGCGGATCTCGGCCGCCTGGACGGGGCTCGCGGCGTTGCCGGCCAAGCAGGTGGCGCCCTCGTCCGGCAGGCGCTCCACCTCGTCGCCGTGCACCGCGGCGGCGTCGTAGGAGGCGGGGCGGCCGTCGAGCAGAGGATGGCGGCAGCCGGCCTCCGTGAGGGCGATGCGCCGCGCGAAGCCGACCTCGTGCCCGTCCGGGTTCGGCCGCACGGCGCCGCCGGAGGCCGCCGCCGCGAGGTGCAGCCCCGCGCAGGAGCCGAAGCTCGGTACGCCGGCCGCGAAGACCGCCCGCATGAAAGCCACGTTGGCCCGCACCTCCGGGTTGTCCTGGTAGGCGTGCAGGGGCGAGCCCGCCAGGAACACGCCGTCGTAGGCGTCGATCCCGTCGGGCAGTGCGCCCGGCTCGGCGGGCCTGTAGAGGTCAAGGCGCGCGTCGGGCGCTAGGGCGCCGAGCGCGTCCGCGAAGCTTTCGCCGCTGCTCCGCCCGGTGCCGGCCCGGCGCGCGTCGCGCGCCTCCTGCGGCTCGCTTTCCGCGATCAGCAATTTCAAGGTCGGGGCCAAACCGCGCGCCATCCCGTTCGGGCGCGACGGATCATCGGCCTACGGGAGAAAGATGGGGACCGCGCCCCGGCGACGCCATGGCGCGACCCCGCGGCATGTGCATCCCGTCCGCGGACGTCCCCGCCCGAACCGATCGGAGCGTTTCGGCATTGCCTTGTCGCAGTGCAGCGGGGAGGGTGACGCCATCCCGCAACCCCCGCCGGAGCCCGCCATGTCCGTCCCGCCCGTGCCGCCCGTCCCGGAGGAGAATCCCGTCGACCGGCTGTTCGACGGCATCCGCGAGTTCCGCGACAACGTCTTTCCCGAGCGGCGCGGGCGATTCGAGGAGCTGGCCAAGGGCCAGAACCCGCGCATCCTGTTCATCACCTGCGCGGACAGCCGCGTCGTGCCCGAGATGATCACCCAGACCGAGCCCGGCGAGCTGTTCGTGTGCCGCAACATCGGCAACATCGTGCCGGCCTACGGCGAGATGATGGGCGGCGTGTCGGCCGTGGTGGAATATGCCGTGGTGGCGCTCGGCGTCAGCGACATCGTGATCTGCGGCCATTCCAACTGCGGCGCCATGACGGGCCTGATCCGCGATCCCGCCAAGCTCGACAAGATGCCCACCGTCCGGTCCTGGCTGCGCAACGCCCACGCGGCCCGCAGCGTGGTCGAGGTGCTGCACCCCGACCTCGAAGGCGACGCCAAGGTCCAGGCGCTGGTCGAGCAGAACGTGGTGACGCAGCTCCAGCACCTCGGCACCCATCCCGCCGTGGCGGCGGGGGTGGCGGGCGGCACGCTCGAACTGCACGGCTGGGTCTACGACATCGAGACCGGCGGCATCCACCTCCACGACGCGGCCCAGGGCCGGATGGTGCCCTTCGAGGAGAAGCTCGGCCTGAAGCGCAAGCCGGCCGGCTGAGCGGGCCCGGCGGCACGCTGCGGGAGGTGCGGCGCCCGCTCCCCGCCCCGTTCCCGCGGACGGCGCGGACCCGGACCGTCCCATGGCCACGGATCCGCGCCGGACATGCCGGGTGAGCGCAGGATCAACCTTTCCGCAAGGCCTATGATGCAAACCTGGGGTTTATGGGGCTGAGTCTGCCCGCGGTTCAGTAGGGCGCCAACATGCCGCAGGACGACCGATCGGACGGGACGGCGCGGTCGGCCCGCGGGGCCGTCCTGGCCGAAGCGCTCGACGAGTTGCCCCAGGCTATCGCGGTCTTCGGCGCCGACGGCGGCCTCCTGTTCTGGAACGGCCGCTACGCCGACTACTGCGACATGCCGCCGGGCGTGCTGCGCGTCGGTCTGCCGTCCGAGGCGCTGATCCGGCGATTCGCCGCCAGCGGACGCGTCCCCGCCTCCGTCGGCCGCGAGGAGGAATGGGTCGCCGAGCGCCTCCGCCACCACGCCAAGCCGGACATCGACTCCGATCACCACCTCGACGACGGGCGCTGGTTCAGGCTCGAGGGGCGCCGGACCCGCGGCGGCCTGCGGGTGCTGCTCGCCACGGACATCACCGAGGTCAGGCGGCGTGAAGCCTCGCTGCGCCTGCTGTTCGAATCGAACCCCGTGCCGATCCTCGTGCAGGACCGGGACGCCTTCTCGATCCTGGCCGTCAACGACGCGGCCACGCGGCTGTTCGGCCACGGCCGCGACGCCTTCCTGCGGCTGAGGGTGGGGGATCTGTGTGCGGCCGGACGCTCGGCCCGGCTGGCCGATGGGATGCCCTGGCGCTGCCGCCGGGCCGACGGGACCGCGATCGATCTCCTCCCCTATTCGTCGGATTTCATCCACGACGGGCGCCCGGCGATCATCTCGGCCCTCGTGGACATGACGGAGGTGCGGCGGGGCGAGCAGGACCTCCATCGCACCCGCGCCTTCCTGGACAGCGTCGTCCAGACCATTCCGTCGATCGTCTTCGCCAAGGACATGGCGGATGACGGCCGCTACGTCCTCTACAACAAGACCGGCGGCTCCCCGTCCGTGCTCGACCGGCGCGACGTGATCGGCCGCACCGATCTCGACCTGTTTCCGCCGGCGCTCGCGGCCTTCCTGCGGGAGCGCGACGCCGAGGCGCTGCGGCGGGGGGGCGAGTGCCTCTACGACTATGCCGTGCCGCAGCCGGACGGCACGAGCCGCCTGATGCAGGGCCGGAACGTGCCGATCGCCGGTCCGGCTGGCGAGCCGGCGCGCTACGTGCTGGGCGTCGCCGACGACATCACGGAACGGCGCGGGATGGAGTCGCGGCTCGCCCGCGCGGCGCGCTGCGACGACCTCACCGGGCTCCCGAACCGCCTCGCGTTCGTGGAGATGCTGGGCGCCTTCCTGCGGGCGCGTGACGTCGAGCCCGAGGGGCTGGCGCTGCTGCTGGTCGACCTCGACGAGTTCCGGGTGCTCAACGACGCGCTCGGCCAGATCACGGGGGATGCCCTGCTGCGCGCCGTGGGCGAGCGCCTGGCCGGCGCGATGCGCGGGGCGGACGGCGTGGCGCGGCTCGGCGCCGACCAGTTCGTGGTGGTGCAGTCGAACTGCGCCTCGGCCGCCGACGCCACGGATCTGGCCGCGCGGCTGCTCGCCGACGTCCGCCGGCCCTTCCTGATCGCCGGCCAGGCCCTGACGACCGGAGCCTCAATCGGCATCGCGCTCGCGCCGCCGGGCGGCGCGCCGTGCGAGCCCGACCTGGTGCTGCGCCACGCCGAATTGGCCCTGCGGCACGCCAAGGCCGGCCGCCGCGGCGGTTTCCAGCTCTTCGAGCCCCGCATGGACGACGAACTGCGCCGCCGCCGCGCCCTGGAGCAGGACCTGCGGAGCGCGCTCGACCGCGGCGAGTTCGAGCTGTTCTTCCAGCCCCAGGTCGACCTCGCCAGCGAGACCGTGACGGGTTTCGAGGCCCTGGTCCGCTGGCGCCATCCCGTGCGCGGCTTGGTGAACCCGCTCGACTTCATCTCCGTGACCGAGGAGACGGGCGTGATCGTGCCGCTCGGCGCCTGGGTGCTGGCCCGCGCCTGCGCCGAGGCCATGACGTGGCCGGTGCCCGTCAAGGTGGCGGTGAACCTGTCGCCCGTGCAGTTCCTCACCCCCGGCCTCGGCGAAGCGGTGGCGGCGGCGCTCGCGGCCTCGGGCCTGCCGCCCGAAAGGCTCGAACTCGAGATCACCGAATCCGTGCGGCTCATCGACAACGATGCCAACCTGTCGGTGCTGCACCGCTTCCGCGACGCGGGCATCCAGGTGGCGCTCGACGACTTCGGCACGGGCTTCGCGTCGCTGAGCTACCTGCGGGCCTTCCCGTTCAACAAGATCAAGATCGACCGCTCCTTCGTGCGGGACCTCGGCCGCGACGAGGGCTGCCTCGCCATTGTCAGGGCCACCACGAGCATCGCCCGAGACCGCGGCATGGACACGCTCGCCAAGGACGCCGAGCCGCCGCTGGAATTCCTCCAACTGCGGCAGCTCGGCTGCGCGGTCGGCCAGGGCTACCTGTTCGGGCGGCCCTGCCCGGCCGGCGAGGTCGCGGCCGTGCTCACCGCACCCCCGCGCTGGGCCGCCCTGGCGGCGGCCGGGTAGGGTCAGGGCTGCCCTAGCGCGCGGTCGCGAGGGGGAATGACCGGGGGAGCGACGGCCGTCACGCGTCGGGCGCGGATGGCGGATATAGGTGGGCATCGAAAGTTCGCCGGTGGCACCAGGAGTGTCCGGTGTACGGCTTGAAGCGGACGATCCGGTCGCTCGGATGCAGTCCAGCAGGTGAACGCTACCGTTTCGGTTCCTTGCCCGCCTCGATCAGCGACCGGATGCGCGCGGCCATCGCATCCATCGGGAACGGCTTGGTCAGCACCGTCATACCGGGCGCAAGCTGCCCGTTGCCGAGCACCGCATTCTCCGCGTAGCCGGTGATGAACAGCACCTTGAGTTCCGGTCGCTTCACCCGCGCCGCGTCCGCCATCTGCCGGCCGTTCATGCCGCCGGGCAGGCCCACGTCCGTCACCAGCAGGTCGATGCCCACGTCCGATTGCAGCACCTTGAGACCCGCTGCGCTGTCAGCCGCCTCGATCGCCGTGTAGCCCAGGTCTTCCAGGATGTCGGTCACGAGCATGCGCACAGTCGGCTCGTCGTCCACGACCAGCACCGTCGCGCCCTGCTCGGATTGCGGCAGGGTTTCGAGCTTGGCGGCGATGTCTTCATGATCAGCCTCGCCGTAGTGGCGCGGCAGGTAGAGGCACACGGTCGTGCCCTTGCCGACCTCGGAGTAGATGCGCACCTGCCCGCCCGACTGCTGGGCAAAGCCGTATATCATCGACAGCCCGAGTCCGGTGCCCTCGCCGATGGGCTTCGTGGTGAAGAACGGCTCGAACACCCGGGCGATCACGTCCGCGCTCATGCCGATGCCGGTGTCGGTGACGGACAGCGACAGGTACTGTCCCTCGGGCATGTCAAGCTTGCGGGACGCGCGCTCGTCGATCCACTTGTTGTGTGTCTCGACCGTGATGCGCGCCCCGTCCGGCATCGCGTCGCGGGCGTTGATGCACAGGTTCAGCAGCGAATTTTCAAGCTGTGAAGGATCAACCAGCGCGGGCCACAGGCCCGAGGTGCCGACAACCTCGACGGGGATGCCGGGGCCGACGGTGCGCTGGATCAGCTCCTGCATGCTGCTGACGAGACGGTTCACGTCGGTGGGCTTCGGGTCCAGCGTCTGGCGGCGGGAGAAGGCGAGCAGCCGATGAGTGAGGGCGGCTGCGCGCTTCGCGGCGCCCTGGGCGGCCGCCATGTAGCGCTCGACGTCGTTGAGCCGTCCCTGCTGCATGCGGTTTTGTATGAGTTCGAGCGATCCGGATA
>CAXTFP010000188.1:0-6428 GCA_964243135.1 uncultured Lichenihabitans sp. | reverse complement strand
ACCCGTCCCGCACCGCCGCACCCGGCGATCCCGCGGCCCGCGCCGAGGCCGTCCGGCGGCGCGCGCTGGTCGACCTGCCGGAGCGCTGGTGATGGACCCGTCCGACCCCGTCCGCTGGGGCATCGCCGGCTTCGGCTGGGTGGCGCGCGACTTCACCCTGCCGGCCATGCTGGCGGCCGGCCACCGCCTCGCGGGCGTCTGCGATCCGGATCCCGAGGCGCGCCGCCACGCCCGGAGCCTCGGCGCCGCGGCCCACGCATCCGTCGAGGAACTCGCCGCCGACCCCGCCGTCGAGGCCGTCTATGTGGCGACGCCGAACCACCTCCACCGGCCGATGGTCGAGGCGCTGGCGCGCGCCGGCAAGGCGATCCTTTGCGAGAAGCCGCTCGCCCACACCCTCGCCGAGGCGGGCGCGATGATCGCGGCGGTCGAGCGCGCGGGCGTGCTCTACGGCACGGCCTTCGACCAGCGCCACCACCCGGCCCACGTCGCCCTGCGCGATGAGGTCCGCGCCGGGGCGCTCGGCCGCGTCACCGCCGTCCGCATCGTCTACGCCTGCTGGCTCGGCGCCGACTGGGCGGCGGGCTCGGGACGCGACAACTGGCGGGTGGAGGCCGGCAAGGCCGGCGGCGGCGCCCTGATGGACTTGGCACCGCACGGGCTCGACCTCGTGGACTTCCTGCTCGACGAGCCCCTCGCCTGCGTCGCGGCCCTGACCCAGACGCGCGTGCAGGACTACGCGGTCGACGACGGCGCGACCCTCGTCGGCGCGACGGCGTCCGGCGCGCTGGCCCAGCTCCACGTCGCCTACAACTGCCCCGAGGGCCTCCCCCGGCGCCGGCTCGAAGTGCTCGGCACCCGCGGCCAGATCGTCGCCGAAAACACCATGGGCCAGGACCCCGGCGGCACGCTGACCTTCACGGAGGGCACAACCGGCGCCTCCGCCCCGGTGTCCTTCGACGCCGCCCTATCGCCCTTCCTGGCCCAGGTCCGCGCCTTCGCCGACGCGCTGCGGGGCGGCGACCGCTCGGCCTTTTCTGGCAGGCGCGACCTCGGCACGATGCGGCTGCTCGACGCCGCCTACCGTTCGGCGGCGCGCTCCGCCGAGGCCGAACCCATCCTCGACACCACCGACGCCGGGAGCCGGCCATGAATCACCTGCCGGCCGACCTCCCCGAGGCGGCCCGACGCTACATCGACGCCCTGCCGAGCGGCCGCTTCGTCGGCTTCCCGATGGCGCCGCTCGACCGCACGGGCGTGCCGGCCTGGAAGGTGGGGCTGTTCCTCGACGCGGGGCACGGTCTCGCGGGCGCCATGCCGTCGGGCTACGGCTACGGCACCACCGACGGCCAGGCCATCATCGGCGCGGTCGCCGAGATCGCCGAGATGATCTGCCCGACGCTGCGGCTGATGGGCGAGCCGCGCCGCATCGCATCCTACGACGCCCTCGCGCGCGAGTTCGGCCGCGACCGCGTCGCCGATCCCCTGAGCCTGTGCCTGCCGGCCGGCAGCCCGGTCACGCGCACCACGCCGCTGGCCTGGGTCGAGGCCACCCGCGCCCGCACCGGCGAGGGCGTATGGGTGCCGATGGACGTCGCGGCCTGCGACTTCTTCGAGCTGCCGGACGGCTACCAGCCCTTCACGACGCTGATCACCAACGGGCTCGGCGCCGGGCCGGCCGTCGACCGGGCGGTCGGCCACGGGCTGCTCGAATGCCTGCAGCGCGACGGCAACCGCCTCCTGTTCCGCGCGCTCGACGAGGGCGTGCTGCTCGACCTCCGGGGCGCCGACGTCGGCGCCGAGGCGCGCGCCCTGCTGGACCGGCTCGACGGGCTCGGCATCGAGGTCCTGCCGAAGTTCGCCACCGACGAGTTCGGCCTCACCAACCTTTACGTCGTGGGCTACGACCGCGGGGCGCCGCGCGTGCCCATCATGCTGTCGGCCTGCGGGGAAGCCTGCGACCCGGACCCGCGCCGGGCGCTGCACAAGGCGCTCCTGGAGTTCTGCTCGGCCCGAGTGCGCAAGACCTACGGCCATGGACCCATCGCCGAGGCGCTGAGCGTGGCGCCGGAGGGCTACGTCGACGACTTCGTCCGCACCGCCCTGCCCAGCCTGGAACTGGAGGAGAGCCGCGCGCTGCGCGCCATGATGGACTGGACCGACATGGGCGCGGCCGACCTCAAGCGCGCGCTCGACGCCTCGGTCTTCGCGGTGCGGCGGCGCAAGCCCTTCGCCGAGTTGCCGGGCGCCGGCGCGCCCCCGTCCGGCGACGCGTCCGACACGCGGACGCGGGGGCGCCTCGCCCGCGAGCGGCTGGAAGCGCAGGGCTTCGACGTGCTCTACGTCGACTGCTCGCCGCGCGACGGCGCGGTGGGCGTCGTCAAGGTGATCGTGCCGGGCCTCGAAGTCGAGACCATGAGCTACTACCGGATCGGCGAGCGCAACGCCCGCAAGCTCATCGAGCGCGGCTCGCCGCTGGTCGTCTTCGGCGAGGAAAGCGAAACGCGCCGCCCCGTGCGGCTGTCGCCCGAGGCCACCGATCGGCTCGGCGACGTGACGCGGGGGCGGGCGCCGCTGTTCGACACCGCGGAGGCCGACCGCGTCGTGGGGCCGCTTTATCCGCTCTACCGTGAACCCGAAGCCCATCACGTCGCGTTCAGGCTCGGGCAGCGGGACATCGCCGCGGGAGCCGCACCATGAGCCTGCGCTTCGCCTACAACACCAACGGCACGGCCTCGCATCGGCTGGACGACGCCCTGATGCTCATGGCCGAGACCGGCTACGCCGGGGTCGCCCTGACGCTGGACCACAACCATTTCGACCCTTTCGCCAAGGACTGGGAGGCCCATGCGAAGCGCCTCGCCGGGCGGCTGCGCGGGCTCAACTTCGGCTCCGTCGTCGAGACCGGCGCCCGCTACCTCCTCGACCCGCGGGCCAAGCACGAGCCGACCCTCGTCACCGCCGACCCGGCGGGCCGCGCCCGCCGCATCGCCTTCCTGCACCGCGCCATCGACGTCGGCGGCATCCTGGGCTCGGAGGCCGTGTCCTTCTGGGCCGGCGTGCCGAAGCCCGGCGTCGATCACGCCGAGGCCTGGGACTGGCTGCGGGCCGGGCTCGAACAGGTGGTGGCCTATGCGGGCCGGCGCGGGGTCGTGGCGGCGTTGGAGCCCGAGCCCGGCATGCTGGTCGAGACGGTCGACGACTATGCGCGGCTCGCCGCCGACCTCCCCGGGCTGAAGCTGGCCCTCGACACGGGGCACCTGCTCGTCACCGGCGAGCGCGACCCCGCCGAGGCCGTCGCGGCCTTCAAGGACCGGCTCGGCACCGTGACGATCGAGGACATGAAGCGCGGCGAACACGTCCACCTGCCCTTCGGCGAGGGCGACATGGCCGTGCCGGCGGTGCTCGACGCGCTCGACGCCGCGGGCTTCGGGGGCCTGGTCTGCGTCGAGCTCAGCCGCGACAGCCACCGGGCCGACCTGATGATCCCGCAGGCCTTCTCCTACCTGAAGCTGTGCCGCCAGAACGTCCGGACCACCCCGGCCGGCTCCGCGGCGGCCGGGCGCGTGGACGCGATGGCATGAGGATCTGCTTCATCTCCCGGCGCTACTTCCCGGCCATCTCGGGCATGAGCGTCTATGCCGTGAACCTGCTGCGCGAGCTCGTGCGGGCGGGCCACGACGTCACCATGGTGAGCCAGTACCGCGGCGACGCCTTCGGCACCCGCGTCTACGGCGGCGGCCCGCCCCCGCCCGTGCCGGGCGTGCGGGTGATCGGGCTGGAGCAACTCGGCGAGCAGGAGTCGGGCGACTTCGAGCGCGACATCGACACCATGGTCGAGACGGTCGCGGCCGAGCACGCCCGCCGCCCCTTCGACCTCCTCCACGCGCAATACGGCTATCCCACGGGCTGGGCGGCGCTCGTGGCCGGCCGGCGGCTCGGCCTGCCGGCGGTCGTGTCGATCCAGGGCGGCGACGGCCACTGGGTCGGCTCCTGCTGCGAGACGCACCGTCGCGCCATGGTGGAGGTGCTGGACCATTCCAACGCGCTGCTGATCGGCGGGGCCAGCTTCATCGACGAGGTGACGGAGCGGCTCGGCACGGGGCGCGACCGCTTCGTCGTGGTGCCGGGCGCCGTCGACACGGAGCGGTTCCGCCCGGCCGACGAGGCGCGCGTCGGCGAGGCCGCCGATCCCGTGCGCTTCCTCTACCACGGCCGGGTCGACCGCCGGAAAGGCGCCCTCGACTTCCTCGACGCGCTGGGGATCCTGCGCGACCGGGGCCTGCCGTTCCACGGCATCGTGTCGGGTATCGGCCCCGACGTCGACCCCTGCCGCGAGCGCGCCGCGGCGCTCGACCTCGGATCGCGGGTCAGCTTCACGGGCTATGCCGACTACGACGCCGTGCCGGCGCTCTACCGGGAAGCCGACGTCTTCGCCTCGCCCACCTACATGGAGGGCTTCTCGAACACGATCCTGGAGGCCATGGCCTCGGGCCTGCCCAACGTGTCGTGCCGCGCGGTCGGCGTCGTCGACTGCCTGCGCGACCGCGACAACGCCCTCCTGACCGAGCCCGGCGACGTGCCGGCCCACGCCGACGCCCTCGCGGCCATGATCCTCGACCCCGGCTTACGGCGGCGCATCGCCCGCGCGGGGCTGGACGAGTGCCGGCGCGTCTATTCCTGGTCGGCGGTCGGCCGGCAGATCATGGACGTCTACGCCCGGGTCTTGCGCGAGCGGCCCGATTCGGGCTTCGACCCCGCGCTGCCCGCCTCGCCCGAATGCCGCTACCGGGCCGAACCGCACCTCCTATGATGCCGACCGCGCTGGCGCTGTCGCCGCACCTCGACGACGCCGCCTTCTCCTGCGGCGGCACCCTGGCGCGGCTCGCGGGCGCGGGCTGGCGCGTGGTGGTGGCCACGGCCTTCACGGCCACGGTCCCGGAGCCGTCCGGCTTCGCCCTGGCCTGCCAGCTCGACAAGGGCCTCGCGCCGGAGGTCGACTACATGGCCCTGCGGCGCGATGAGGACGCGGCCGCGATGCGCGCGCTCGGCGCCGAACCGCTGTGGCTGCCGTTCCGCGAGGCGCCCCACCGAGGCTACAGCAGCGCCCCGGCGCTCTTCGCGGGCGTGCGGGACGACGACCCCGTCGTCGAGGACCTCGCGCCCGCCCTGTCGGCGCTGCTCGACGCGCACCGCCCGGCCCTGCTGCTGGCCCCGCAGGCCGTGGGGGGCCACGCCGATCACGTGCAACTCCTGCGGGCGATGGACCGCGCCGGGCATCCCGTCCCCGTTCTGTGGTGGCGCGACTTCCCCTATGCGGTGCGTGACGCGAGCCCGCGCGAGCCCTACCGCGACCGCATGGCGGCGCTGCCGGACCGCGAGGTCGCCCTGTCGCCGGCCGAGGCGGAGGCGAAGCGGCTGGCCTGCCTCGCCTATGCGAGCCAGCTCGGCTTCCAGTTCGGCGGCGCGGAGGCGCTGGACCGCCGCCTCGCCGCGGCGGGCGGGGTGGAGCGCTTCCGGTGCTCGGGCGAGGTGCCGGAGGTCTGACGACTCGCGATCCCCCACGGATCGGCATATCGTTCGACGACCGCGACGTCGCCCCATACCGGAGCGCCCGATGTGACCCGCCTTACCCTCGCCCGCGTCGACGCCCCGCCGCCTATCGGCCCCGTTCTGCTCGTGTCGGACGGCCGCTGCCTCGTGGCGCTCGACTTCGGCGCGCCGGAGGATCGCCTGCTCCGCCTGCTGCGCGGGCGGTTCGGCCCCGACGCCGCCCTCGCCGAGGCCGAGGACCCGCAGGGCTTCGCGGCCGCCCTGGGCGCCTACTTCGACGGACGCCTCGACGCGCTGGACGCCCTGCCCATCGACGGCGGCGGCTCGGCGTTCCAGCGGCAGGTCTGGGCGGCGCTGCGCGAGATCCCGCCGGGGGAAACGCGCAGCTACGGCGCCGTCGCGGCGGGCCTCGGCCGGCCGGGCGCCGCGCGCGCCGTCGGGCTCGCCAACGGCTCGAACCCCATCAGCCTCGTCGTACCCTGCCATCGCGTGATCGGCGGCGCCGGGGCGCTGACGGGCTACGGCGGCGGGATCGATCGCAAGAAGTGGCTGCTCGATCACGAGAGGCGGTGGGCCGGCACAGGTCTGCCGCTCTTCGCCCGCGACGCCCTGCCGGTGCCGTGACGGCGGCGGCCGTCCGCGGATCCGCCGTCAGTCCGGCGCCCGGGCGGCCCGCTCCGCCAGGGTCCGCTCCATGGCATCGAACAGGTGCCCGCCCCCGGGCGGTCCCGGCGCCCGCCAGGGAAAGGGCCGGGCCGGGGCCGCGCGGCTGTGGAGGGCGCTGAGCAGGCGCAGCGCCCGCGTGCCGGCGCGCCACCGGAGCGGCGAGCGCTTCCGCTTCGCGGGACGGCCGTCGCGCACGATGGTGGGCGCGG
>CAXTFP010000187.1:0-6440 GCA_964243135.1 uncultured Lichenihabitans sp. | reverse complement strand
GGGCGAAGGAGTTGGGGCCGAAAACACTAGCCGCCAAACAGAGGGCGAAGGCCAACCTGGTCAGATAGCCTCGAAGAAAACGCATCGGCAAACGATCCCTGCACAGCCGGAGAACGGGGTGAGCCATTCCGGTCCACTCACCCCCGAGGGGGTGCGCCTTTGTCGCTGCTCGAGTCCGCGAACAGGCTCCAGCGTCCCCTTTTCCGGGTTTTTCGCTTCTACAAGGTTTACGCACGGGGGCAAACCGCGCCGCCCGGCGAACCGCGGCGAATATCATATGACGTTGCAGGCGTGTCACGGGGCCGGTGGAGCCGGGACGAGCGCGCGGAAGCTCCCCGCGGCCGCCGTCCGGCCGCGGGGAGACCCTGCGAGGGAACGCCGCGCTCAGCCGCGGACGAAGTGCAGGATGTCGTTGTAGGTCGCGAAAATCATCAGCATCGACACGAGCGCCAGACCCACCTTGAAGCCGAACTCCTGGGCGCCGAGGCTCATCGGCCGGCCCCGCAGGGCCTCGAAGGCGAAATACAGGAGGTGGCCGCCGTCGAGCAGGGGGACGGGCACGAGGTTGATGAGCCCGATCGACACCGACAGGATCGCCACCACGTTGAGCACCATGCCGAAGCCCATCCGCGCCGCCTGCCCGGCCACGGAGGCGATGCCGATCGGGCCGGACAGCTGATCGGCCTTCTCGCGGCCCAGGATGAGGCCGCCCACGTAGTGGCCCGTCCCGGCCACGACGGCCCAGACGCCGTTGACCGCGCCCATCACCGACTGGACGAGGCCGATGCGCTCCATCACGGCCTCGACGCCCAGCACCCCGACGCGGGTCTGGCCGCCCGGGCCCTTCACGTCCCGGAGGTCCGGCGTGGCGGTGATCTCGCGGTGGAGGCCGTCACGGTCCACCTCGAAGCGCAGCGGCACGCCCCCCTGCCCGGCGATCAGGTCGTGCATGGCCGCGAAGCTCGCGACCGGCTTGCCGTCGACGGACCGGATGACGTCGCCGGGCTCGAAGCCCGCGCGGGCGGCCGCGCTGTCGGCCACGAGGCCGCCGATCCGCGGATCGGGCGAGGGCCGGCCCTCGGCGTAGATCAACCCGGTGAGGACCACGAGGGCGAGGATGAAGTTGGCGATGGGGCCGGCCGCCACGATGGCGGCGCGGCGGCCGACCGACTTCGCCTGGAACGTCGCGGCGCGCTCGGCTTCCGGCATGGCCGTCAGCTCCTCGGAGGTGCCGACGCTGGCGGCGTTCATGTCGCCGTGGAACTTGACATAGCCGCCAAGCGGGACCGCGGCCACGCGCCAGCGCGTGCCGTGGGAGTCGACGCGCCCGAAGATCTCGGGCCCGAACCCGATCGAGAAGGCGTCCACCTTCACGCCGCACCAGCGCCCCACCAGGAAATGGCCGAGCTCGTGAAAGAACACCACCACCGTCATGATGAAGACGAAGGAGACGAGCGTCAGGAGCAAGGTGCTGAGGGGACCGAAAAGCGACATCGACGACTCCTTGCGTCCCACCCGGCCGCCGCACCCGCTCGCGAGGCGCCCGGCCGGAATGGTTACCAGAGCGTTACTGTCTCACCTCGCGCCCCTCAATGTAAGAGAGCCGCGGCCCTTTCTCTCGCGACATGGTCAACGGCCAGGGCCTCGTCGATCCCGGCCGGCGTGGCCGCGAGGTCGTCGCCCGCGGCGGCGTCGCAGACCCGCTCGACGATGCGGACGATCTCGGCGAAGCCGATGCGGCGCGCCACGAAGGCGTCGACCGCGACCTCGTTGGCGGCGTTGAACACCGTGGGCAGGCCCCCGCCGGCCTCCAGCGCCGCGACCGCGACCCGCAGGCCGGGGAAGCGGACGAGGTCCGGCTTCTCGAAGGTCAGGGTGCCGACGGCCGCGAGGTCGAGCTTGCGGGCGCCGCTCTCGATGCGGAGCGGGTGGGCGAGGCAGTGGGCGATGGGCACCCGCATGTCAGGCAGGGCCAAGCCCGCCGTCACGGAGCCGTCCGCGAAGGACACGAGGCCGTGCACGACCGACTGCGGGTGGACCACGACGTCGAGCCTGTCGGCCGGCAGGCCGAACAGGTGATGGGCCTCGATCAGCTCCAGCCCCTTATTGACGAGGCCGGCCGAGTCGATCGTCACCTTGGGGCCCATGGCCCAGTTGGGGTGGGCCAGGGCCTCGTCGAGGGTCGCGGCGGCGATGCGCTCGGCGCTCCAGTCGCGGAACGGGCCGCCCGAGGCCGTCAGCGTCATGCGCTCGACGCTCGACAGGTCGGCGTCGCCCAGCGCCTGGAAGATGGCATTGTGCTCGCTGTCGAGCGGCAGCAGCGTCGCGCCGTGGCGCTCCGCCGCCGCCATCACGGCCGCGCCGGCGCAGACCAGCGTCTCCTTGTTGGCGAGCGCGATGGTGCGCCCGGCCGCGATGGCCGCGAAGGTGGGCCGCATCCCCGCGGTGCCGGCGATAGCGCCGATCACGAGATCGCAGGGGCGCCGCGCCGCCTCCTCGACGGCCTCCTCGCCCGCCGCGCATTCGATGCCGGTGCCGGCCAGCGCGGCCTTGAGCTCGGCGTAGCGCGATCCGTCGGCCAGGGCCGCGAAGCGGGCGCCGAGTGCCACCGCCGTCCGGGCCAAGGCCTCGGCGTCGCGCCCGCCCGCCACGGCCGCGACGCGGAAGGCCTCCGGGTAGAGGGCCAGGATCCGCGCGGTCGACCGGCCGATCGAGCCGGTGGCGCCGAGGATCACCAGGGTCTTGGGGGCTGTGCCGGCCGGGATGGTGCCGAGGGGGGAGGAGTGCGGCGCGGCGCTGGCCGATGTCATGCTGGTCACCATCTCAGGAGGCCCGCCCCCGTCCCGGTCGGGCCGAAACGCCAGAAGCCGACGGCGGCCGCGAAGACCGAGGCCGCGACGAACCCGTCCAGCCGGTCCATGACGCCGCCGTGGCCGGGGATCAGGGAGCCCGCGTCCTTAGCGCCGAAGCGGCGCTTCAGGGACGATTCGAAGAGGTCGCCCGCCTGGGCCAGGGCGCCGGCGACGAGCCCCGCGGCCAACACGCCGGTGGGACGGGCGGCGTGCGGAGCGACCAGGAGCCCGAGGACCGCGCCGGATAGGACGCCGACCGCGAACCCAGACCAAGTCTTCGACGGCGACAGGCGCGGCGCCAGCCTGGGGCCGCCGATGGCCCGCCCGCCGAAGAACGCCATCGTGTCTGTCCCCCAGACCACGGCGAAGAGCCAGGCGACCGCGGCGAAGCCGTCGAGATTCGAGTGTCGCAGCAGTGGCAGGGCGAGCGCGAGGGCGCCGGCGTAGAGCGTGCCGGCGGCCGTGATGCCGCGCCGGCCCGCCTCCGCCAGGGGCAGCGCCAGGGCCGCGCCGAGTGCCAGGACGGCAAGGGCCTCGGGCACCTGCGCGCGCGCGCCATAGACGTCCGCGATGCCGAGGACGAGGCAGCCGAGGAGGCCGAGCGCGAGGCGGCGGCCGGCGCCCACGAGGCCGTGCCATTCGAGCAGGACCGCGACGGCTGCGGCGAGCCAGAACAGGTCGAAGACGGGGCCGCCCGCCCAGGCGGTGCCGAGCGCCAGCGCCGCCATGACGCCCGCCGACAGGACGCGCGGCAGGAGTTCCGCCCGCGCGCCCGGCGCCGCGGACCGCGCGACCCCGTCGCGGCTGGGCTCGGCCTTCGTCATAGGACCGAGGTGACCTTGCGCCCCCGCCCGTCCGGGCGGATGCCGCCGAAGCGCCGCTCGCGCGACATGTAGGCGTCGAGCGCGGTCTCAAGCGCGAGCCGGTCGAAGTCGGGCCAGTGGCAGGGCAGGAACACGAACTCCGCGTAGGCGGCCTGCCACATGAGGAAGTTCGACAGGCGCTGCTCGCCCGAGGTGCGGATGATGAGGTCGGGGTCGGGCAGCCCGGCCGTGTCGAGGTGGGCCGCGATCGTGTCGCAGCCGATCTCCCCCGGGTCGAGGTCGCCGGACCGGACGCGCTCGGCGATGCGGCGCATGGCGCCGGCGATCTCCTGGCGGCTGCCGTAGTTGAACGCCACCACGAGCACGAGCCCGTCGTTGCCCTGCGTGAGCTCCTCGGCGTCGCCGAGCAGCTTGCGGATATCGGGCGTGAGGCGCGCGCGCTCGCCGATGATGCGGACCCGCACGCCGTTGCGGTGCAGCTCCGCCATGTCCTTGCGGATGAAGCGCTTCAGCAGGCCCATGAGGTCCGACACCTCCTCGATGGGCCGCGTCCAGTTCTCGGACGAGAAGCTGTAGACCGTGAGGTAGCGCACGCCGAGGTCCGACACCGACTTCACGGTGGCGCGCAGCGCCTCGACGCCGCGCCGGTGGCCCTCCAGGCGCGGCAGCCCGCGGGCCGCGGCCCAGCGGCCGTTGCCGTCCATGATGATGCCGACATGGGCCGGGACGCGCCGCAGCTCACCGGCCCCGCGGGGGTCGGATCCGCCGTGGCCGTCGTCACCCTGATCGCTTCTCATCTCGGCTGTCCGCAGCATTCGGCCGGCATCCATCGGGCCCGAAACCCGCAGGCTCGGAGTTCGTCCGCTCGCATCGGCTCACGGCGACCCCTCCCTCTCCCCTTCGATCGGCGCCCTCGCCCGATCGCATCGTGGCGCGCGACCGGGACGAACGGCTACACCTGCATGATCTCTCGTTCCTTGGCGTCGACGGTGGTGTCGACCTCCGACACGAACTGGTCGGTCACTTTTTGCACCTCGGAGGCCAGGCGCTTCTCGTCATCCTCCGAGATGGTCTTGTCCTTGAGGAGCTTCTTCAGGCGGTCGATGCCGTCGCGGCGGACGTGGCGAACCGCCACCCGACCCTCCTCGCCGTATTTGTGGGCGTATTTCACCATCTCCTTGCGCCGCTGCTCGTTGAGCTCGGGGATGCGGATGCGCAGCAGCTGCCCGTCGATGGTGGGCGACAGGCCGAGGTTGGCGTCGCGGATGGCCTTCTCGACCGCACTCACCATGCCCTTGTCCCAGACCTGCACGGCGAGCGCGCGCGGCTCGGGCACCGTGATGCTGGCGACCTGGGTCAGCGGCATGGTCTGGCCGTAGGCGTGCACCATGACGGGCTCGGCCAGGGCGGCGCTGGCGCGCCCGGTCCGCAGGCCGGCCAACTCGTGCTTCAGGGACTGGATCGCACTCTGCATGCGGCGTTTGAGGTCGGCGACGTCGAAATCTGCGCTCACGATGGGATGTCCGTTCTCGAAGGCCCGAGCCGTCCGGGACGCTGCATCCGGCCGGCGCGGCCTCACTCATTAGCATGCGTCGACGCGATTTCGCAGGCCCAATCGGGCCGGCGCGCGGCAGAAACCGGCGCTGCCCGAAGTCGGCCGGCGCGTCACGGCGTCACGAGCGTGAACACCCCGCTGCCCTCCAGGGCGGCGCGGATGGCGCCCTCGACCGCAATGGAGAAGACGATGATGGGGATGCGGTTCTCGCGCGCCAGGGCGAAGGCCGCCGTGTCCATCACGGCGAGATTCTTCGAGATGGCCTCGTCGTGGGTGAGCTGCACGAAGCGGGTGGCCGTGGGGTCCCGCTTGGGGTCGGCCGAGTAGACGCCGTCCACCAGCGTGGCCTTCATCACGGCGTCGCAGGACAGTTCCGCTGCCCGCAGCACCGCGCCGGTGTCGGTGGTGAAGAAGGGGTTGCCGGTGCCGCCGGCCAGCACGCAGATGCGGCCCTTGGCCAGGTGATGCAGGGCCGCCTGGCGCGAGTAGGGCTGGCACACGGAAGGCATGGGCACGGCCGACAGGGCGCGGGCGGGATAGCCCTCGGCCTCGATCGCGGCCTCGATGGCGAGCGCGTTCATCACCGTGGCCAGCATGCCGATGGAGTCGGCCCGCGCCCGCTCGATGCCCTTGGTGGCACCCTGGATGCCGCGGAAGAAGTTGCCGCCGCCCACCACCACGGCGATCTCCGTGCCGCTGTCGGAGGCCGAAACGAGGTCGGCGGCGATCCGCGCCACCGTGGGGGCGTTGAGCCCGTGGTTGTCGGGCCCCGTCAGGGACTCTCCCGACAGCTTGACGACGACCCGCCTGAACATCCCCGCACCGTGGCCCGCGCTCATCGGCTCATCCTTCGCAGATCTGGAGGTCGGTGGGGCGGCGGTCCGCCGTCATGGCCGGCATCACCGCGCCGTTTTCGTGTCGAATTTGCGGTGCCGGCCCGCGCCGCGGGGGCGCGACTCGTGCGAAGGGCGGCACCGAGATGCCGCCCCTGAGCATATTCGAACGGTCGCCGCAGAGGATGTCAGGCGCTGCCCGACATGCTGGCGACCTCGGAAGCGAAGTCCGGCCCTTCCGGCTTCTCGATGCCCTCGCCCAGCGCGAACCGGGCGAAGCCCGTGCGCTTGATCGGTTTCAGGAACTGCTTCGGGATGATCGCGTCGGTGTCGACGTTTTCCCGGTCCATCGGTGCGACCAGGCCGGTGTGGATGC
>CAXTFP010000186.1:0-6483 GCA_964243135.1 uncultured Lichenihabitans sp. | reverse complement strand
GTGCTGGCGCGGCGCCGCGGACGCGCGCCCCGGCGGCGTCCCTGAGGAGCGCCGCGGTCGCTCGCGCGATCCGGGGACGGAACGGTGGTCAGGGCGGCCCGGCGCCGGTCGCGTCCACCATCCCGGCCGTGAGCATCGACGTTCGCTCCCCGGGTCCGATCATCCCGACTGCGCCGGCGACCTCCAACGACGTCGACCTCAACAGAGGCCCGGGTCGATGATCTCCCGGCAGCTCCGATAGATCTCTCAAACCTGTGCTCGACTGCACCGCACTATGACGCTAGATTGCGCGTCCGACCGGCGTCTCAATCCGTCATCTTTGTCATCGATCGATCCTGCCCGGCGCCGAACATCAGTGGCTTTGCCTTCCAGAGGCCGTCCTTCCGGTGTCCATGCCGCTTCCGTGCCGTTTTATTTAGCTTCAGAATGCTACGATGGATAGCCCTCTGTTGAAGCCGTCGCACCATCGATCAATGCCGTAACAGAACGTCAACATCCTTAAGCGATCGTCTTTCGACCGCGCCGCGCCGCGATCCATCACGTCTTGAGGGAGTTGCGACCCGTGCGATTCAGGGATCTCGCCATCGCCAAGAAGCTCGCCATCGGCTTCGGCGTGGTGCTTTGCATCGTCGCGATGAGCTCGGCCCTGATCGCCCTCGAAATCCGCCACGTCGTCGAGATCGAACGGGTCAATTCCGCATCGGCGTCGACGATCGACGACATCGATCAGGTTTGGAGCAGCCTGAACGGGGTCCGCTACGGCCTGTCGCGCTTCGTCGTCACGGCCGATGACGACGACAAGTCCAAGGCGCAATCCGGCTTGACGGATCTGAACACGACGCTTTCCGAAGCGAAGGACACCCTGTCGAAGGAGAAGCCCGATCTGATCGGGGACGTTTCCACCTTCCAGGACAGGATCGACATCCTGACGCGGAAGTTCGTCATCCCCGAACTCGACCTCGCGTCCCACCCGGCGACGAGACAGCAGGCGCTGGCGATGATGGCGTCGAGCGCGAACACATCCGCCTTGGAGGACGTGGAAGACGCGTTCCGCGCCCTGCGCGACAAGGCCGACCTGTGGTCCAGGCGGTCGAAGGAGGCCGAGGCCGAGGCCCTGAACTGGATCAACCAACTCGTTCTGGTGAGTGGAGCCGCGACGATCGCGCTGGGGTGGGCCATGGCGTGGCTCATCGTCCGAGCGATCCGACGCCCGCTGACCTCCATGGCGGCCGCCATGAGCGGGTTGGCGTCGGGGGATCACACCCTGGCGGTGCCGGCGCTGGGGCAGAAGGACGAGATCGGCCGGATGGCGGCGGCCGTGCAGACTTTCAAGGAGGCCGCGATCGCGAAGCTCCGCCTCGAGGACGAGGCGGCCCGGACGCGCCGCGCCATGGACAGCGAACGCCACGGCAACGAGAGCGCCCGCGCCGAAGCCGCGCAGCGCCAGGCCCAGGTGGTCGATGCGCTGGCCGATGGGTTGGCGAGACTGTCGCGCGGCGACCTCATGTTCCGGATCGCGGGCGGCTTCGCGCCCGAATACGAGAAGCTCAGGTCCGACTTCAACGCCGCCATGGATCAGTTGCAGCGCACGATGGCCGCGGTGTCGGACAGCACGGCCACCATCCGTTCCGGCACGTCGGAGATCTCAGCCGCCTCGAGCGACCTCGCCCGGCGCACCGAGCAGCAGGCTGCCAGCCTGGAGGAGACCGCCGCTTCGCTGAACGAGATCACCGCCACGGTGAGGAAGGCTGCCGAGGGCGCAGCCCACGCGCGATCCATCGTGTCGACCGCCAAGGCCGACGTGGACCTGTCCGGCGCCGTCGTCCGCCGGACCGTCACGGCCATGACGGCCATCGAGGACTCGTCCACCCAGATCGGCCGAATCATCGGCACCATCGACGAGATCGCCTGCCAGACCAATCTCCTGGCCTTGAACGCGGGGGTCGAGGCCGCGCGGGCGGGCGACGCGGGCCGGGGCTTCGCCGTGGTGGCGTCGGAGGTCCGCGGCCTGGCCCAGCGCTCGGCCGAAGCCTCGCGGGAGATCAAGATGCTGATCTCGACGTCGGCCGAGCAGGTGGGCCAGGGCGTCGACCTCGTGGGCCAGACCGGCCGGGCGCTGGAGCGCATCGTGGCCCAGGTGGCCGAGATCAACGCCATCGTGGTGGACATCGCCTCCGGCGCACAGGCGCAGGCGACCGGGCTCGATCAGATCAACGTCGCCGTGAGGGAGATGGACCAGGTCACGCAGCAGAACGCCGCCATGGTGGAACAATCTACCGCGGCGAGCCAGGGGCTGGCCCAGAACGCCGAAGCTTTGGCCGAGCTCGTCGGCCGCTTCCGCACCGGGACAGCGCCCGCGGCCGCGGACCACCGCAGGGCGCCGTCCCGGGCCGTACCGGGGCCGGCCCGCGCCGCCGGCCCGGCCTTGAAGATCGTGGGGCGCGGCGGCCCGGCCCGCAAAGCCGAGCCGGTCTCCGCGGGAGGAGGCTGGGAGGAGTTCTGACGCCGAGGCGTCCTCCGCCTCCCGTCATCGGCTCGGACGGGGCGCCTGCCCGGACGCCATGGTCACCTCCGCCGATCCGGCCCCTCCAAACGTGAGCCGGCCAGTCCCGCATCAGCGGTGGAGGCGCGGATACAGCTTGCTCAGGCGATCCCGCTCGGCATCCGCGATGGCTGCGGCGTGGTAGCTGTTGCTGTCGCACAGGACCGGGGCGGCAGGCGCGCGGACGGCGCTGCCGCCGGCGATGGCGTGCTCGGCCATGCGGATGACCTGCTCGCGATAGGCGGTCGGGTCGTAGTGGAATCGGTCGTTCATGGTGGGCGCTCCTCATGGCTCCGTCCGACGATCAGATGAGAGCCAGTGATTTCAAGCGATGTGGTCCGAGCCGATCGCATCTTCAATATCCCTGCGTGATTTGGACTGATCACATGATTTGATGGAGAATATCCGGATCGAAAATGGCAGGGGCGTGCGGTTTTCGATGATCGAATTGCAGCAGGACGGGATGCGACATTTGCGTCTCATCTGCTCCGCTGCGGCATCTAAAGAATGTTAAGGGATATCTCCTCTCTCTGAGCGTCGCTTCGATCGAACCTGTGCCGCCCACATCTTTTCCGATGCCTTGGAACTCGGGCAGATCGCGCAGGCTTGTCATCGGCCGAACGGTTCGGCGTCCGGCTGTTGCCGATGTCCGAAGCCGCTTCGCAGAGGAAAACACTGTGATGAAGTCTTCAAGGATCGCCGCCGTCGCGGCCGCTACACTGCTCATGACCGGCGCCGCACTGGCGCAGACCGTGGGCGGAGCCGGCACGGGCACAGGCACGACGGCGGGCGCGGGCATGAGCGGCACCGACGCGGGCGGTTCCGCCACCAAAGGCGCCGACGGCACCATGATGCAGAACGAGGCCGGCACGGGCACCGACGCGAGCGTGGGCCAGACCGCGTCGAAGATGAGCAACGGTGCAGGCGGTCCAGATGGATTGAACTCGAAATCCAAGGGCAAGTAGAACCGGTCGCCTCACGATCGACCGCCGGCACCTTTCGCGAGGTGCCGGCGATCTCCACATAAGGGACGCAGTCCGAAACGGCTCGTCGATCCTTCGACGAGACGCGTGTCGACCGGAGCGTGACCCCTGGCAGCGGAGCCGACCATGGCCATCAGATTCGTCGACGTGCATCCCGAAGGTGGCGCGAAGCCGAAGAAGGCCGCCGCGCCGAAAGCCGAGCCGAACGTCGACGTGAACGCGGGCGATCGGCCGTCCGATGATCCTCGATCCCCCGAGCCCGACCCGAAAGCGCGCGGGCGGAAGGGCCGGTGAGGCGCCGATCCGCGTCGCCCTCGCCGTGATCCTCGGCCTCCTCGTTCGATCCGGACCGGCCGCGGCCGACAGCGGGATGCATCAGTCCCCGCTCCTGATGCAGGGCTCGGAAGCCGCCTGCGCGCCCGACCAACGATCCAGGCGGCAGAGGGGTACCTCTGCTTGGCGATACGGTTGTGCCGGCGTTGGACGGGCGTCGAATCCGGACGAACGCCGCAACCGCTGACCCTTTTGCCTTCGGCGTGGGGCTCGGCCTAGGACGGCACTCCTCGGTCACGAGGCCACGCTCGGAACGTCCTTTCGAGGGCGTGGCTTGTCGCGGGACAGCGGTCCGGCCCACCGCGGTCCAAGCCTGATTTGAGACCCTGAGCGCGCGGGACAGCGGCAGCGAAGCTCGGCTTGTCCCTGGAGGGCGGGCCGCGATGTCGCAGGTCGCGCCGCAGCGCGTCCTGTGGAGAACCACACAAAAAACGCTTTTCGTTTCCTTAATGTTCGCTCCTCATGAGGAGCGAAACGTGACAATGCTGTCCCTCGTGCAGCCCCACAGGTTCGGCGCACGCGATCACATTCAGGCTCGGCCGGCCCCGGCTCGCCGTGCCGAGGGCGAAGCCCTTGGCACCGTCCCTAGTCGGTGGGACGCGTTCGAGGTGGCAGCCTGATGCGCACCGTCTATTTCGTCCAGGGCTACAGGCTCAAGGGCACCCGGATCGTGGGCCTCGCGTCGCTCGCCTATGACTACGTCGACGAGGCCCTGGCGGAGGGACGTCGGCGCGTGCGCTGGCGGTGTGGGGCCGTAGTCCATCAGCAGGAGGTGGACGAATACGCGGTGCCGCGGGGCAAGCCCCTCGTGCTGGCGATCTACGG
This sequence comes from uncultured Lichenihabitans sp., assembly GCA_964243135.1. Taxonomy (GTDB): domain Bacteria; phylum Pseudomonadota; class Alphaproteobacteria; order Rhizobiales; family Beijerinckiaceae; genus Lichenihabitans. The sequence continues at coordinate 1,800 of CAXTFP010000186.1, read as the reverse complement.
TCAGGTGCGGGACGAGTGGCACAAGGCGATCCGGGCGGCCTGACCCACGAAGCGCCGCGGCGGCCTTCGGACGACCATCGTCGCGCTGGATCCCGGCCCGCGTGGGGGTGAGCCGATGTGGAAAGCTCCGGGCCGGTCGCGCGGGAACGGAGCCCTCTACGGGAGCCTGAGCTACGGCACCGCGGGAGGGTCGATGACGCCGTTGGCTTCCGCCACGACGTCCGACAGCATCGGGACGTAATCGGCGCCGCGCCCGCCCGCCACGGCCGAGGCGAAGCTGTTGCGCACCGCCGCGCCGACCGGGTTGGCGACCTCGGCAGTCTGGGCGAAGCTCGCCAGATAGGTCAGGTCCTTCAGGGCGTTCGACAGCGTGAACTTGTGGGCGTCGCGGTCGCGCTCCAGCACGTAGGTGAAGAACGTGTCGTAAAACGGGCAGTGCATGCGGCCGCCGCGGATGACGGAATCGAACACCTGCGGGGTCAGCCCCGCCTTGGCGCCGAGCATCAGCGCCTCGGAATAGAGCGCCGCGTAGCCGAGCGAGACGAAGTTGTTGAGCAGCTTCATCGTGTGGCCGGTGCCGACCGGTCCCGTCGGCACCACGCGCCCCGCGAAGCAGTCGATGACCGGCCGCACCCGCGCCACGGCCTCGGCGTCGCCCCCCACCATCACGTCCAGCGTGCCGGCCCAGGCGTCCTTGGACGTGCGGCTCAGCGGCGCGTCGATCAGCGTGACGCCGCGGGGCGCCAGCGACGCCGCGAGGCGCGTCGTGGTCGAGGGCTCGGAGGTGGAACAGTCGACGATCACCAGCGGCACCCCGGCCGCGGCGAGCCCGTCCGGCCCCTCGACCACAGCCTCGACCTGCCGCGACCCCGTCACGCAGAGCACCACGACGTCGCTCGCCTCGGCCAGCTCGCGCGCCGATCGGACCTCGCGGGCGCCGTGTGCCACGAGGTCCTCCACGGCCTCACGCCGCCTGTAGCCCAGCACCGACAGCGGCCAGCCCTTGTCGACGATGTTGCGCGCCATGCCGTGGCCCATCAGGCCCACGCCCACGAAGCCGACCCGTTCCTTGTCCATCCCCATACCTCCTGTTCAGTTCGCCCGCGCGGCGTCGGCGAAGAAGTCGGCCCCGCCGAAATTGCCCGATTTCAGCACGAGGCCGAGACCCGCGTGCCGCGCGCCCAGCACGGTCAGCAGGGGCACGCCGGGCGCGATCTCGGCGCCGAGCGCGAAGGCTTGGCACCCGAGCCGGTCGACCACCGCCCCGGACGTTTCCCCGCCCGCCACGATGAGGCGCGACAGGGTGCCCGCGGCCAGCGTCTCGGCCAGCCCCGCCAGGGCGGATTCGAGCCGTTCCGACACGGGTGCGGCGCCGAAGCGGCGCTGCAGGGCCGCGACCTCGGCAGGCGGGCGGCTCGTCGCCAGCAGGGCGGGCCCGCGCGCCAGGCGCTCCCGCGCCCAGTCGACGGCTTCACCAATGCCGCCGTCCGCCATCAGCGCGTCGACGTCGAGCCGCAGCACCGGGACGCCGCCCCTCTCGGCGCGGCCGATCTGCTCCAGCGTGGCGGCCGAGCAGCTCCCCGCCAGCATCAGCGTGCCGGGCGCCGCGGCGTCGCGCGCCGCCGGTGCTTTAGTGGCCGGCGCTGCGGAGACGCGCCCCGCCACGGCGCGGGCGAGCCCGAGCCCGAGGCCGGAGGCGCCGGTCGAGACGGGGGACGCCAGGGCGGCGCGGCCCAGCACGTCGAGGGGCCGGGCGAGCACGGCGTCAATGACGACGCGTCCGTGGCCCTCGGCCGCGAG
>CAXTFP010000185.1:0-6491 GCA_964243135.1 uncultured Lichenihabitans sp. | reverse complement strand
GCTGATCCTGCAGGAGGCGTCCCGGGGAAACTTCTGAGCCCCGCGCGCCGACGCGTTTGCATCGACCATGTCCGTGCTGTGCTGACCGAGCGCCGCACCTGTCGGGCGCTCGGTCAGCACAGGTCGACGCAACGCAAGGCGCCGCGGGGCCGCGACGACGAAGGAGAGCTCATACGTTTTCCGCGAGATTAGGCCGGTGGGTGATTTTTGGGCCACCATGAGAAGTTGGTGCGGGAGCTGATCTCGGTCTGACGCTCGGTGAGGTCGCAGCAGCGCGCGCCAATGGTTTCCACGAGCGCGTCCAGCGTCGGGACGAGCTTGTTGACGATGGGCTCGTCCACCAAGGGCCAGAGCGCCTCATCCTGAGCTTGTCGAAGGATCGGCGGGCTGCAGTTCGGGACTGTAGGGCGGCAGGTAAACCAGCCTGATCCCGTCGGGCACGGCGAGGTTGGGTCGGGTGTGGAAGCCGGCGTTGTCGAGCAGCAGCACGACCCGCTTGTTGGGACCGGCGCCGACCGCCCTTGCAAAGGCTTCGAGCAGGCCAGCGAACAGCGGCTTGGACACGCCGTTGGACAGGTACCACACCGTTTCGCCCGTGGCCGGGCCCACGAAGGCCGTGACGGAAAGCCATTGGAAGCGGTGGTGACCGAGCGCGGTCGGGCGCTGCCCCTTGAGGGCCCACACCGAGCGCAGCACCGGCTTCAGCCCGAGGCGGTGTTCGTCGGTGCAGAACACCTCGACGGGCACACCGGGGTGGGCTGCCGCTTGCTCGGCGACGGCGTCCGCCAGCTTTTTTGGAATGCCTGGGCTTCCTCGGCCGTGGAGGACTTCGGGTTTTTCGGCCGCGGTCGCTGCAGCGAGTAGCCCAGCGCCCGCAGCACCTCCCAGCCGCGCTGGGGCAGGACGCGCTCCAGCCCGAGGTGGACAGCCATGACGTCCGCCACCTTGCGGCTCGACCACAGCCCACCGTCGGGCGGCGGCGCGGCCAGCCGAAGCCGCACCACCTCCAGCACCTCCGGCGTCAGCAGGCTCGGCTTGAGCCCGTTGTGCTGGCGCCCGTTGGCTGGAGCGTCAGGGCCGGACGCGTTGGGGCGCTCCAGCAACTGCTCGATCCAGCGGGTGCCGAAGGTGGTGACCTTCGACGTCGCCCCGACCGTGCGGCCCTGTGCCAGCAACCAGATCGCCTGCACGTGTCGCGCCTCGACCGGATCAGGGCAGGCCCTGAACCGATGCTCCAACTCCGTCACGCTCAGGTGATCGACGACACGCGCCATGGCTCAGCCCTCCAGCAGGGCCACAAGGCCAAACCTATCTCGGCGCGGGGGGAATCCGCTCCCGACGAGTCAATGTCGCGGATGCCGTATAAGAACCGCCAAATCCCTCTGGGAATTCACGCCTAGAGCCGACTCCCTTCACCCGCTCCATTCTAAGCAGGTTGTGGGAGAGCGGATCCGCTCTCCCGGACAGAACCTGCGCCAACTCAAAAGACTAAGCAGGCGAAACGTTTGACGACCAACGCAAGCCTGCTCAGCGCCAAGGCGCTTTCTCCCTACCGTCGCCTCACGTTCTGCCGCCGCCTCGGTTCGGGGCGGAAGCCGGGGAGGACCTCGGCCGACGCGCGAGGTTAGACCCGGCGACAGCGAGATCGAGCGCGATCACAGTCGGCAGCGGATCGTGCAGGCAGCGCAGGAGTATGGCGTCGCGGGACGATGCCGCCTCGCGGCGGAGTCGGGTTCATCCGTCAACTAGGGCCTCGGCCACGGTCTCGTCCGTGATGAGGACCTGCGGCTTGAGCAGGCGGATCGCCGCCAGGATCGCGGTGCTCTTCTCCCAACCGCCCGAAGCCAGCACGATGCGCCGGGCCGCGCTCAGCATCTCGGGCGAGGCCGAGATCACCCGGTCGTTGAGCGGATGGTCGATCAGGAGGCCGTCCGCGTCGATGAAGCGGCACAGGAGGTCGGCCACCGCGCCCGCACGCGACACCGACGCGAACTCCTCCTTGCTCAGGAGGTTGTAGCGGCTCAACGTCGAGGAGGGCGATAGGCCCCCGACGCTGAGCAGGGCCACGTCGAGCCGCCCGGCGTGGCTGAACACGTCCTCCATGCCGGAATGGTTGACGAGCGCCTCCCGCGTGCGGGCGTCCGGCGCGTAGACCGGCGCGGCCATCATGAAGCATTCGGCTCCGAGGCGGTCGGCGATGCGCCAGGCGAATTCGGACGGGTTGAACTGCGCGGCCCGAGTGAGGCCGCCGAGCAGCGACACCACCGTGAGCTTGTTGAACTGGCGCTGGGGCAGGCTCGCCAGGCTGGAGCTGAGCGTGCGGCCCCAGCCGAGCCCGATCGTCATGCCGTCCGTCAGGATGCTCGACAGGTAGGTCCCGGTCGCGGTGCCGATGAGCGGCGCCGGGTCGGCCCCGTTCTGCGGGCGGGGGATGACGATGGCCCGCTCCATGCCGAAGCGCAGCTCGATCTGCCGCTCCAGGGCGACGCAGCGGGTGAGCGGCGAGGTCACGCTGATCTGCACCGTGCCGTCCTCGCGGCAGGAGGCCAGCATGCGCAACACGCGCGCGCGCGTGAGGCCCAGCACGCCGGCGACCGCGTCCTGCGTCATGCCCTCCATGTAGTAGAGCCAGGCCGCCCGCGTGCGGATGTCGGCTTCGAGATCGAAGTCTTCTCCGGATGCCATGATCGCCGTCGTCGCCTCGCAGGATCGGACCCGGTGCGCTCCGGTGTGTCGGGTCCCGGCGAACCCTACAGCGTCCGGTGCGGCAGGTCCAAAGCCGGCCCCCGCGGCGCCCTCGCCCGAGCGCCGCCGCCACCGTTCGAACATATTGACAGGATCCGGCACGAATGTTTGATGAACGCGATCGCGGGGGCGGCGATCGCGCCGTTCGACGGAGACGGAATCAGTGGGGCGGATGCGGATCGCTGACATCCACGCCGACGCCGTGGTCCCGACGCTCGACCCGCCCGGGCCCGCCCTCGACGTCCCGCACCGTCGCGCGGCGGCATGACCGACCTCATCGTCTTCGATTGCGACGGCGTGCTCGTCGACAGCGAGCCCCTGGCCACCCGCGCGCTGCGGGACGTCCTCGTGGCGGCGGGCGTGCCGGCCACGGTCGCCATGATCGCCCGCTGTTTCGGGATGAAGCAGGCCGACATCCTGGCGAGTGTGGCGCGCGACACGGCGACGGCGGTGCCGGCCGAGGTCGCGGACCTCCTGTGGCCGGCGACGCGGCGGGTGTTCGAGGCGGAGCTCGAGCCCATGCCGGGCGTCGCGCGCTTCCTCCAGGCTATGGGTCCGGGGCGGCGCTGCGTCGCTTCCTCGTCGAGCCCGGAGCGCATCCGGGCGAGCCTCGCCCTCACGGGCCTCGTGGGCTTCTTCGGCGACGCCGTCTACTCGTCCCAGCAGGTCGCCCGCGGCAAGCCCGCGCCGGACCTGTTCCTGTTCGCCGCCGAGCGCATGGGCGTGGAGCCGGAGCGGGCGGTCGTGATCGAGGACTCGGTCTACGGCGTGCTGGGCGCCCGGGCGGCCGGCATGCGGGCGCTCGGCTTCGTCGGCGGGGGCCACATCGAGGCCGGGCACGCCGAACGGCTCATCGCCGCCGGTGCCGAAGCGGTCGAGCCGTCCTGGGACGCCCTGGCGGTCCGCCTGCTCGGCTGACGCTAACGGGACTCATCGGCCCCCGGCGACACGTCGGGCGCGCGGCCGGTCCAAGTACCGAGGCCTTCGCGTCAGAGCTCGGCGTCCATCACGGCCTGCTTCGCCCGGGGGATCGAGGCGGGGCTCATGGACAGTTCCCTCACGCCGAGCCTCATGAAGACCGGGATCAGGTCGGGCCGCGCCGCGGCCTCGCCGCAGACCCCCACCCAGATCCCCGCGTCGCGCGCCGCCTCGCAGATCAGCGACACGGCGCGCATCACGGCCGGGTGGTCGGCCCGGTTGAGGTCGGCCACGCGCGGGTTCAGCCGGTCGGCCGCCATGACGTATTGGGTCAGGTCGTTGGTGCCGATCGAGAAGAAGGCGGCGTGCCGGGCGAGGTCGGCGGCCAGGAGCGCCGCCGCCGGGGTCTCCATCATGATGCCGACGTCGGGATCGCCGGCCGTCACCCCGGCGGCGTCGAGCTCGGCGCGGCACTCGGCCAGGAGCGCCTTCACGCGCAGCACCTCGTCGGCGTTGGTCACCATGGGGATCATGATCTTGACGTCGCCCTCGGCGGCCGCCCGCAGCAGCGCCTTGAGCTGCGGCTTGAACACGTCCGGGCGGTCGAGGCACATGCGGACGCCGCGCCACCCCAGGAACGGGTTGTCCTCGTGCGGGAACTCGATGCCGGCCACCGGCTTGTCGCCGCCGATGTCGAGCGTGCGGACGATCACGGGGTGGGGCGCGAAAGCCCGCGCGAGCTCCGCGTAGATCGCGGCCTGCTCGTCCTCGGAGGGGAGGGATTTCCGCTCCATGAACAGGAGCTCGGTGCGGAACAGCCCCACCCCCATGGCGCCGGCCCTGCGGGCGGGCTCGATCTCCTTCAGGGAGCCGAGGTTGGCCGCCACCTCGATCGGCCGCCCGTCGCGCGCCCGCGGATGCACGTCCCGGAGGTGGGCGAGCGCGTCGCTGGCCCGCCGCTCGCCGGCGATGCGCGCCCGGACCTCCGCAGTCACCGCGGCGTCGGGGTCGAGCCAGACTTCGCCGGTCCGGCCGTCGAGCGCGACCGTCGCGGCGCCCCGCAGGGCGTCCCCGCCCGTGCCCCAGCCCAGCACCGCCGGGATGCCGTGCGTGCGGGCCATGATGGCCAGGTGGGAGGTGGCCGCGCCCTTGGTGCAGACGATGCCCGCGATGGCGCCGACCGGCGCCTTGGCGAAGTCCCAGGCCGACACCTCCTCGGCCACCAGCACGGCGCCGGGCGGCACGGCCGACAGGTCGGCGTCGCGCCGGCCGAGGAGCTGGAGCGCGAGGGCGCGGGTGACGGCCCGCACGTCCTCGGCCCGGGCGCGGATGTAGTCGTTGTCGACGCCCTCGAAACTGGCCCCGAGCGACGCGCCGGCGGACAGCACCGCCGTCAGCGCGTCCCGGCCCGCGCGGATCGCGGCCTCGACCGCGCCGGCGAGCTCGGCGTCGCGCGCGACCTCGATCAGGGCCTCGATGATCTGCGCGTCCTGCGGGGTCACGCCGGGCTTCAGCTTGCCCGCGACCAGCTCGACGACCGTGGCGTCCAGCGCCCGGCGCACCCGGTCGACCTCGCCCTCGACCTCGCCGGGCGCGATGGCGCGGTTCGGCGCGGCCAGGACTGCGGGGAAGAACCCGAAGGCCGGGCCGATCGCCGTCCCCTCGCTGGCCGGCACGCCCGCCGCGGGGGAGGGGCGGCCCGGCGGGGGCGGCGTGAAGGTGGAGGAGCGGCCGTCGGCCGCCGCGAGCGGCGCCCCTCCGGCAGGGTCGAGCCCCGCCTCGGGCGACGCCATGAAGCCGCACAGAACGTCGAGCGCCGCCTCCGCGTCCTCGCCCTCGGCCGCCAGCGTCAGGTCCTCGCCCTCCTTGAGGCCGAGCAGCATGAGCTTCACGGCGCTCTTGGCGCTGGCCGCCGCGGCGCCGGCGCGGCGCACCTCGACGTCCGACACGAAGGTCTTGGCGAGCTTCACGAACTGCGTGGCCGGCCGGGCGTGGAGCCCTTCCTTGACCCGCAGGGTGACGAGGCGCTCGATCATGACACCACTCCGCCCCCCGTCCGTCACGCCGTGATGGCGATGGCGGCCCCGGTCTTCACCGCGGCCGCGAGGGCCGGGAACGCGACGGGGCTCGCCGACAGCTCGCCCGGGCGCTGGCTCCGCTCCGCGCCGTCGAAGTTGACGACGACGTGGCCCATCTCGGCGATCTTGGCCCAGGCCAGCTCGCCGATGCCGGTGAGCTTCGCCCGGACCTCGCCGACCGTGATCTCCGCCCCGACCGGGGGAGCCTCGGCGCTCGGGCCCTCCTCGACGGCGTGGAGTACCGACACTTCGGCGAGTTCGGGCGGTGCCCCCGCGGCGAACAGGATCAGGATCCCGCCCTCCAGGAGGTCGGCCACGTCCGGGCCCACGGCCGTGATCGCGGTCCGGTAATAGGTCGTCGCCATGGGCCGCGCCCTCACATCACGAACAGGGAGAAGACCCAGGCCAGCACGACCGACAGAGGCCCCATCACCTGTCGGCTCAGCAGCACGGCCGGGACGCCGATCTCGATCGTCTTGGGCTTGGCCTCGCCGAGCGCCAGGCCCACGGGGACGAAGTCGCAGCCCACCTGGGTGTTGTAGGCGAACAGCGCCGGCAGGCTCATGGCGGGCGAGATGGTGCCGTTCTGGATCTGCGGCCCGATGATGGCGACGCCGATCACCTGGGCGATGACGGCGCCGGGCCCCAGGATCGGCGACAGGAACGGCAGGCCGCAGATGGCCGAGATGACCAGGAGGCCGACGATGTTGTTGGCGAGCGGGCCCATCGGCTTGGCGATGATGTCGCCGA
>CAXTFP010000184.1:0-6493 GCA_964243135.1 uncultured Lichenihabitans sp. | reverse complement strand
GGGAACAGGTGGCCGCCCGTGCCGCCGGCCGCGAGCAGGACCGGCCGGCCGCCGGCCGCTCCGGCGTCGCTCACGGCACGCCTAAGCTGTCTTTCGCGGATCGATCCGCGAAAAACAGCTCATCCTTCGCATGAGAAGCGGCAGGATTTCGTGGGCGGGCCCACGAAATCCTGCTTGGGCCCACGGCGCCGTCCGGCGCCTCGCCGCGGCGGTAGGGGACGGGGTCCATCACGGCGGCGCGCGGGCGCTTGCGGGTCACGGCCACGAGGAAGCCCATGGCCAGGGCGAGCGAGATCATGGAGGAGCCGCCGTAGGAGATGAAAGGCAGCGTCATGCCCTTGGCCGGCATGAGGTGCAGGTTCACCGACATGTTGATGCAGCTCTGGATGCCGAACAGGACCACGAGGCCGGCCGTAGCGAAGCGGCAGAAGGGGTCGTCGTTGCGCGACGCCAGGAGCAGGCCCCGCAGCACGATGAAGGCGAAGAGCCCGGCCAGCGCCATGCAGAACAGCAGCCCGAACTCTTCCCCCGTGACCGCGAAGATGAAGTCCGTGTGGGCGTCGGGCAGCACGCGCTTCACCGTGCCCTCGCCGGGTCCCTTGCCGAGCCAGCCGCCCGACACGAAGCTTTCCACCGCCGTGTCGACCTGGAACGTGTCGGTGGCGCCGGGGCCGTTGGCGGGGTCGAGGAAGTGCAGGATGCGGTCGCGCACGTGGGGCACGAGCTTGTAGGCCACGAAGACGCTGACGGCCCCCAGGCCGCCGATGCCCCCCACCCAGAACCAGTGCAGCCCCGCCATGAAGAACAGCGCCGCCCAGACCAGCGCGATCAGCATGGTCTGGCCGAAATCGGGCTGGAGGATCAGCGGCACGATGGTGATGGGCAGGAGCAGGAGCGCGATGAGGTTGCCCGGCACGTCGCGGCGCCGCGCCCCCTCAGAGAAGGCCCAGGCCGCCAGGATCACGAAGGCGGGCTTGACAAATTCCGAGGGCTGGATGCCGAAGATCCAGCGGCGCGCGCCCTTCACCTCGTGGCCGAACGCCAGCGCCACGCAGACCAGCGCCATGCCGCCGAGGAACACCGCGAGCCCGGCCCGGCGCACGTCCCGGGGCTGGAGGAAAGAGGTGGCGACGAGCAGGCAGAGCGAGGGCGCCAGGAACATGACCTGGTGATGCACGAAGTAGAAGGTCGAGAGCCCGAGCCGCTCGGCAACCGGCGGGCTGCCCGCCATGGTCAGGACGATGCCGAGCACCACCAGCAGCCCGATGGCCGCCAGGAGCCAGCGGTCGACCGTCCACCACCAATCGGCGAAGACCGAGCGTTCGGCGCGCGATATCATGCGGGACTCCTGAGAGGGGCGTCGGGCCGAGAGGCCGCAGGCCGACCGGGCGCCGACTTGCGCGAGCGTTACGGAAGCGCCGCGACCAGGGCGCGGAAGGCGTCGCCGCGGGCCTCGAAGTTCCTGAACTGGTCGAAGGACGCGCAGGCCGGCGAGAAGAGCACGACGGCGTTGCCCGGGGCTTGCCGGGCGTCCGCGGCCGCCGCCGCCACCGCGCGCTCCAGCGTGCCACAGCGCCGGCTCAGCACCCGGCCGCGCAGGGTCGCGGCGAAGGCGTCGGCGGCCTCGCCGATGAGGTAGGCGCGCTCGATCCGGTCGAACAGCGGCGCCAGGTCGCCGATACCGCCGGCCTTGGGCACGCCGCCGAGGATCCAGTGGACGCGGTCGAAGGACATCAGAGCCTTGCCGGCCGAATCGGCGTTGGTGGCCTTGGAGTCGTTGATGAAGAGGGTGTCGCCGCGGCGGCCCACCTCCTCCATCCGGTGCGGCAGCCCCGGAAAGCTCGCGAGGCCGCCCTGGATGACGTGGGCGTCGGCGCCGCGCAGCCCGAGGAGGTCGGCGGCGGCGGCCGCGAAACAGGCGTTCTGGGCGTTGTGCAGGCCCCGCAGCGTGGGGATGCCGTCGACGCCGCCGAGGATGCGCTCGCGGCCGTCGTAGGGGCGCATCAGCAGCATGTGGCCGCCGGACAGCGACACGCCGGTCGGCAGGTCCTGCCGGACGGAGACGGGGTAGTGCCGGCCGGAGGGGCCGAGGCCGCGGGCGTGGAGCCGCATCTCGCGCTCGACGGCCCGCTCGAAGACGTCCGCCGAGGCGGGGTCGTCCACTCCAGTCAGCGACCAGTCGGAGCGCGCGACCAGCCGCTCCTTCACGGAAGCGTAGTGCTCGAAGGTGCCGTGCCGGTCGATGTGGTCCGGGCTGAGGTTCAGCAGCATGCCGACCGTGGGAGCGAGGCTCGGGGCGAGGTCGATCTGGTAGGACGAAACTTCGAGCACGTGGAGCCGGTCCGGCGACGGCGGCTCCAGCGCCAGCACCGCCGTGCCGATGTTGCCGCCCATCTGCACGTCCCGGCCGGCGGCGCGGAACAGGTGGGCGGTCAGCGCCGTGGTGGTGGATTTGCCGTTGGTGCCGGTGATGGCGACCAGCGGCGCGCCGGGCGCGCGGGCGGCCCGCTCGCGGCTGAAGAGCTCGACGTCGCCGATGACCTCGACGCCGGCCGAGGCCGCGCGCTTCGCCGACCAGTGCGGCTCGGGATGGGTGAGGGGCACGCCGGGCGTCAGCACCAGCGACGCCGTGGCCGACCAATCGATGCCGTCGAGGTCCTCGACGGCGTGACCGGCCGCGCGGGCTCGCTCCCGCGCGGGCTCGGCGTCGTCCCAGCAGAGGACCTCGGCGCCCCCGGCCCGCAGCGCGTCGGCGGTGGCGAGGCCCGAGCCGCCGAGGCCGAACAGCGCCAGGGTCCGCCCGGCGCAATGCGTGACGGGCGTCACGGTCAGCGGACTTTCAGGGTCGACAGGCCCAGCAGGGCCAGGACGAAGGAGATGATCCAGAAGCGCATGACGATCTGGGGCTCGGACCAGCCGAGCTGCTCGAAGTGGTGGTGGATCGGCGCCATGCGGAACACCCGCTTGCCGGTCAGCTTGAAGGACCCGACCTGCACGATGACGGACAGCGCCTCCATGACGAAGAGGCCGCCGACGATGAGCAGCACCATCTCGTGCTTGATGGCGACCGCGACCGTGCCGATCAGCCCGCCCAGCGCGAGGGAGCCGGTGTCGCCCATGAAGATCTGCGCCGGGGGGGCGTTGAACCACAGAAAGCCGATGCCGGCACCCCCGACGGCGCCCGCCACCACGAGCAGTTCGCCCGTCAGCGGCACGTGGTTGATGCCGAGATAGGTGGCGTAGAGCAGGTTGCCGGAGAAATACGCGATGACCCCGAAGGTGCCGGTCGCCACCATCACGGGCACGATGGCGAGGCCATCGAGCCCGTCCGTCAGGTTCACGGCGTTGCCGAAGCCCACGATGATGAAGGCCCCGAAGGCGATGAAGAAGAGGCCGAGGTCGAAGACATAGCCGTTGATGAAGGGCAGGGCGAGGCCGGTGGTGTTGGCGGGTCCCACCTCCGTCATGGCCCAGCAGGCCACCACTGCGATCAGGGCCTCGATGGCGAGGCGGGCGCGGCCCGAGAAGCCGGCGTGGCTTTGCCGCGTGACCTTGAGGTAGTCGTCGTAGAAGCCGATCATGCCGAAGCCGAGCGTGACCAGCAGCGTGATCCACACGTAGGGGCTGCGCAGGTTGGCCCAGAGCAGAGTCGACACCACGAGACCCGACAGGATCATCAGGCCGCCCATGGTGGGCGTGCCCTTCTTGGTCAGGAGGTGGGACTGCGGCCCGTCGGTGCGGATCGGCTGGCCCTTGCCCTGCTTCAGCCGCAGCGCCGCGATGATGGCGGGGCCGAAGAAGAACACGAAGAGCGCCGAGGTGGTGGTGGCTCCGATGGTGCGGAAGGTGAGATAGCGGAACAGGTTCAGCGGGCTGAAGTAGCCGGAGAGTTCGGTAAGCCAGGTGAGCATGAGGATCCTCAGCGGCCCACCGGCGGGGTGCGGAACCGCTCCTTCAGGGCGGCGACGATCGGCCCCATCCGGCTCCCGAGGGAACCCTTCACCATCACGACGTCGCCGGCCCGGATGCCGTCCGCGAGGGCGCCCTCGATAGCCGCCGAGGACTCGCCCCACAAGCCCCGGAGATCCGGCGGCAGGCCCCTGAACAGGGCGTAGCTGAAGGGACCGGCCGCGAAGACGAGGTCGACGGCGCCGACCACGTCGGGGACCAGCCCCTCGTGCAGCGCCTTCGCCTCGGGGCCGAGTTCGAGCATGTCGCCCAGCACGGCGATGCGGCGGCCCCCGCTCCCGGGCTGGCTGGACCCGAGCAGCGCCAGCGCGGCCCGCATGGAGGTGGGGTTGGCGTTGTAGCTCTCGTCGATCAGCGTGAAGTCGCCGTCCGCGAGTCGCAGCACCGAGCGGGCGCCACGGCCCGCGCCGGCCGTGAAACGCCCGAGCGAGGCGGCCGCGGAGTCGACGTCGATGCCGGCCGCCTTGGCGGCCAGGAGCACCGCCAGCGCGTTGACCGCGAGGTGGCGCCCCGGCGCGCCGAGGCGGAAATCGACGCGGCGACCGAGGATGCGGGCCAGGATGTCGGAGCCGTCGCGGGTCGGCGTGCAGCGCTCCAGGCGGGCGTCGGCTTCCGGGTGCTCGCCGAAGGTGAGGAGGTGGCGGGCCGGGGACGCTTCCGCGGCGCGGCGCAGCCGCTCGAAGGTGTCGATGTCGCGGTTGACGATGGCGAGCCCGCCCTCGACCACCCCGGAGAAGATCTCGGCCTTGGCGTCCGCGATGGCCTCCACCGTGCCGAAATGTTCGAGGTGGGCGGCCGCCACGGTGGTGACGACGGCGATCTGCGGGCGCACCATCGCGACCAGCGGCGTGATCTCGCCGGCGTGGTTCATGCCGATCTCGAACACCCCGAACCGCGCCTCGGCGGGCAGGCGGGCGAGGGTCAGCGGGACGCCCCAGTGATTGTTGAAGGACGCCACGGAGGCGTGAGTCGGCCCGGCGTCCGACATGACGAGCCGCATCGCCTCCTTCACGGTCGTCTTGCCGACGGAACCTGTCACGGCGACGACGCGGGCCGCCGAGCGGTCGCGCGCGGCGATGCCGAGCCGCTCCAGGGCGCGCAGCACGTCGTCCACCACGTAGAGGCAGGGCAGGCCCGACAGGGCGATGGCGTGGTCCTCGTCCACCACCGCGGCCGCGGCGCCGGCCACGAAGGCGGCGCGCACGAAGTCGTGCCCGTCGTGGGTCTCGCCCGCGATGGCGAAGAACAGCTCGCCGCCCTTGACGGTGCGGGTGTCGATGGAGACGCCCGACACGCCGAGCGGCGGGGTGCCGCTGACGCGGGCGTCGAGGGCCGTCACGAGGCCGAGCCCGGACCAGAGGGGAGCGTCCTTCATGCGGGCATCCTCGCGAGGGCGGCCGCGACCGCCTCGGCGTCCGAGAAGGGCAGGGTGACGGGGCCGACCTTCTGACCGGTCTCGTGGCCCGTGCCGGCCACCACCAGGGCGTCGCCGGGCTCGAGCAGGGCCACCGCGCGCGAGATGGCCTCGGCCCGGTCGCCGACCTCCTGGGCACCCGGCGCCCCCGCCAGGATCGCGGCGCGGATGGCCGAGGGCTCCTCGGAGCGCGGGTTGTCGTCCGTGACGATGACCACGTCGGCCAGGCGCGACGCGATCTCGCCCATGATGGGGCGCTTGCCGGGGTCGCGGTCGCCGCCGCAGCCGAACACGACGACGAGCCGCCCCGTCGCGTAGGGCCGCAGCGCCGTCAGCACGGCGTCGAGCGCGCCGGGCTTGTGGGCGTAATCGACGAAGACCGGGGCGCCGCGGCGCTCGCCGACGCGCTGGAGCCGGCCGGGCGCGCCGACGAGCGTCTCCAACGCCGCGAAACAGGCGTCCGGCGCCGTGCCGGTGCCCAGCGCGAGGCCGGCCGCGACCAGCGCGTTCGACACCTGGAAGGCGCCCGCGAGCGGCAGGCGGACGGCGCGCTCGCGGCTCGCGTGGCGCAGCGCGAGCCGGGTCGCGAAGCCGTCGGGCTCGGCTGACAGGAGGCGGATGCCGTCCCCTCGCCGGCCCACGGTCATCACGGCGAGGCCGCGGGCGCGCGCCGCCTCCACGACCTGATCGGCGACCTCGCCGTCGGCGTCGATCACCGCGGGCCGGCCGGGGGCCAGAAGTTCGGTGAAGAGCCGCAGCTTGGCCGCGAGATAGGTGTCGAGCGTGGCGTGGTAGTCGAGGTGGTCGCGCGACAGGTTGGTGAAGGCGCCGGCCGCGAGCCGCAGCCCGTCGAGCCGGTGCTGGTCGAGACCGTGCGACGAGGCCTCGACCGCGAGGTGGGTGACGCCGGACGCGGCGAGGCGGTCGAGGTCGCGGTGCAGCGTCACCGGGTCGGGCGTGGTGAGCGTGCCGGAGGTAGCGCCGTCGGGCAGGGCGCCGGGGGGCGCCACGAGGCCGATCGTGCCGAGCGAGGCCGCCCTCTCGCCTGTTGTGGCCCAGATCTGCCGCAGGAAGGCCGTGACCGAGGTCTTGCCGCTGGTGCCCGTGACG
>CAXTFP010000183.1:0-6503 GCA_964243135.1 uncultured Lichenihabitans sp. | reverse complement strand
CGGCCGAGCTGCTCGACCGCGCCGAGGCCGCGGCCCCCGCCCGGGGCGGCGGCATGGACCTCATCGCGGACTTCGCCCTGCCGCTGCCCTTCACGGTGATCGCCGAGCTCCTGGGCGTGCCGGAGGACCGGCGACCCGAGTTCCGGCGCCGCGCGCGCAGCCTCATGGCGCCGCCCCGCTCGATGGCGCTGCGGGTCGTCGTGTGGGTGCCGCAGTTGATCCGCCTCGTGGGTTTCTTCGAGCGGCTGGTGGCCCATCGCCGCCGCGTGCCCGACGACGCGCTGATCAGCGCGCTTGTGACCGCCGAGGCGGACGGCGAGCGCCTGTCCGCCACCGAACTCGTCGCCATGGTGTTCCTGCTGTTCTTCGCCGGCCACGAGACCACCGTGAATCTCATCGGCAATGGCACGCTGGCGCTGTTCGACCATCCGGGCGAGATGGCAGCGCTGCGGGCCGATCCCGCCCTGCTGCCGGGCGCCGTCGAGGAGCTGCTGCGCTTCACCAACCCCGTCGAGGCCGTGGCGATGCGCTACACGCGCGAAGCCGTGACGGTCGCCGGGACCGACCTGCCCCCGCGCGCCACCGTGATGGGGCTGATCTCCTCGGCCAACCGCGACCCCGACGCCTTCGCGGACCCCGACCGGCTCGACCTCGCGCGCCGCGACAACCGCCACCTGGCGCTCGGGGCGGGCGCCCACTACTGCCTGGGCGCGAGCCTCGCGCGGCTCGAAGGCCGGGTGGCCTTCGACACCCTGCTGGCGCGCTTCCCCCGGCTCAGGCTCGACGGCCCGCGCGACGCCGTGGAGTGGCGCGACCCCGGCGCGCTGCGCGGCGTGAAGCGCCTGCTGGTGCGGTGGGACTGATCCGGTTCCCGTCCGGTCGGCTCCGTAGGTCCCCATCCTCCGCTCCTCCCCGCGGAGGCGGGGAGCCAGCGCAATGATGATCGGCCGAAGGCCGTCCCCCTCCTGCCACTGCGCGACGGGCGGCGCGCGGGATCACGATGTCGGCCTTCGGCCGCCTTTTGGCGCTGGGTCCCCGCCTGCGCGGGGACGAGCGGCAAGGGTGGCCGCGGCGCCCGCGCAGCGTCAGGCCGGCGGGGACGCGGGCGGGGCGGCCGGCGGGTCGAGGCCCTCGAAGGTCGCCATGATGCGCCGGGCCTCGCCCGTCCGGGTCTGCCAGCGCGGGACGTCGCGCGGGATGCCGGCCTCGTCCGGCACGGCCACGGGGGCCTCGGGGTCCTGGTCGTCGCCCGCGCAGATGGCGCGGGCGAGGGCTTCAATGCGCGCGTCCATGGTCCTGCTCTCCATCACCCTCACCAACGGCCCGCGGCCGGCGCGGGTTCGCCCGTCCTCGGGAAGGTGGCGTCGGCCAGCGCGCGATATCGCCAGCCCTGCAATCCGCCGCGCGCCAGCAGGAAGCCGAGCAGCGCCGTCCACAGCCCGGCGTTGCCGAACGGGCGCAGGGCGAAGAACAGCGCGAGATAGACCGCGAGCGAGGCCAGCATCAGATCGCGCATGTCGCGCGTCCAGGTGGCGCCGATGAACACGCCGTCGAACTCGAACGCCAGGGCGCCGCAGAGCGGGGACAGGGCCGCGAAGGGCAGGAAGGCCGCGGCCGCCTCGCGCACCGCCGGGCTGGTGGTGACGACGGCGATGAACGCGTCCCCGCCCGCGAAGGCGATCCCCGACACGGCGGCCGAGAAGGCGAGGCACCACGTCGCCGTGACGCGCACGGCGCGGCGGAAGCCGGTGCCGTCGCCGGCCCCGACCGACTGCCCGCACATCTGCTCGGCCGCCGTGGCGAAGCCGTCGAGGAAGTAGGCCGAGATCAGGAACAGGTTCATCAGCACGGCATTGGCGGCCAGCACGACGTCGCCGCCCCGCGCGCCCTGCGCGGTGAAGAACGCGAAGGCGAAGATCAGCGACGCCGAGCGCACCATGATGTCGCGGTTCATGCCGAGCATGCGCGTCAGCGCGGCCCGGTCGGCCAGGCGGCGCCGGTCGACGGCGAAGCGCCCGCGCCGGCGCCCCAGCACCGCGCGGCCGATCAGCGCGCCCGCCGCTTCCGCCGCCAGCGTGCCCGCGGCCGAGCCGCGCACGCCGAGGCCGAAGCCTATCACCAGCGCCACGTTCAGGGCGATGTTGGACAGGTTGATGAACATCTGGAGGCCGAGGCCGAGGTCGGTCCGGCCGCGGCCGATGACGGCGCCTAGCACCGCGTAGTTGACGAGCGCGAAGGGCGCCGACCAGATCCGGATGTCGTAGTAGCCCCGCGCGGCCTCCGTCACGGCCGGCGAAGCGTCGAGAGCCGTGAACGCGATCCAGGCGATGGGCTCCCGCAGCAAGATCACCAGCACGGCCAGCGCCAGTGCCAGCAGGAGCGCGCGCAGCAGCGTGGCGCGCTCCTCCTCGACGTCACCGGCCCCCACCGCCTGGGCCGTGAGGCCGGCCGTGCCCATGCGCAGGAAGCCGAGCGCCCAGAACACGAAGTCGAACACCACGGCGGCGGCCGCGATGGCGCCGAGCAGCGCCGGCTGCCCGAGCCGGCCGATGACGGCCGCATCCGCGAAGCCGAGCAGCGGCGTCGACATGTGGGCCAGCGTCATCGGCAGGGCGAGGCGGACCACGGCGCGGTGGGTGACGGCCACGCGCCGGGGCGCGGGCCTGGCGGGAAGCGGGTCGGTGAGGTCCATTTCAGCCCTATGCCACGCCGCCGCGGCGCCGTCTGCCCCTGGTCAGGGCGCGCCCGCGCGTCCAGACTGGCGCCCATCCCCGGCCCGCGACGCGCGGGCCGTGAACCCGGGAGCGAGGTGAGATCATGGCCCAGCGCAGCGCCGAGCCCGACGTGACGAGGAGGGTCGTGCACCCCAACGGCTCCGTGTCGCATTTCCACGTCCGGGGCGGTGCCGTCCTGCTGGCGAGCCTCCATCCCGAACATCCCGGCGACCCCGCGCTGCTGAGCCGGGACGAGGTCCTCGCGGCCTGGGACAGGGTGACGGCCGAGGCCAGGGCCGAGGGGCTGGTCTCCTGACCGGGTCGGCGGGCGGCCGACACCTCATCGGCCTCGACTACGGCGGCGAGTCGGCCCGCGGCGTGCTGGTCGACGCCGACACGGGCCGGGCTGTCATGGGCGTGCCCGGCCTTGCGCCGCGCCGCCTCCGGCGCCAGATTGCGCGCCCCTGACGGAGCGCCACGAGGACACGCCATGCTGAGCACCATCGCGGGTTTCGACCGCATGGGCGAGGAGAACGCCTTCGCGGTGCTGGCGCGCGCCACCGAGCTCGGCCGCCAGGGCCGCGACATCATCAACCTCGGCATCGGCCAGCCGGACTTCGCCACCCCGCCCAACGTCGTCGAGGCGGCCGTCCGGGCACTGCGCGACGGCCACCACGGCTACACGCCCGCCACCGGCATTCTGCCGCTGCGCGAAGCGCTCAGCGCCGACCTCCACGGCCGCTTCGGCGCGGAGGTGTCGCCCGACAACATCGTGGTGGTGCCGGGCGGCAAGGTGACGATGTTCGCCGCCATCCTGATGTTCGGCGAGCCCGGCGCCGAGATCCTCTACCCGGACCCCGGCTTTCCGATCTATCGCTCGATGATCGAGTTCACCGGCGCCACGCCGGTGCCGGTGCCGGCGCGCGAGAGCAACGGCTTCGCCTTCTCGGCCGAGGAGGCCCTGTCGCTGATCGGGCGCGACACGCGCCTCATGATCCTGAACTCGCCCGCCAACCCGACGGGCGGCGTCACGCCCAAGGCCGAGATCGACGCCCTCGTGGCGGGGCTCGACCGGTTCCCGGACGTCGCGATCCTGTCGGACGAGATCTACGGCCAGATGTGCTACGACGGCCTCGCCCACACGAGCCTGCTGACCTACCCGTCGATCCGCGACCGCCTCGTCATGCTCGACGGCTGGTCCAAGACCTACGCCATGACGGGCTGGCGCATGGGCTACGCGGTGTGGCCGGACGCGCTGGTCGAGCGCATGCGCAAGCTCGCGGTGAACTCCTACTCCTGCGTCAACGCCCCGGCCCAGTGGGCGGGGCTCGAAGCCATCACCGGCCCGCAGGACGCCGTCCATGCCATGGTGGCGGAGTTCGACCGGCGCCGCAGCATTGTGGTGGCGGGGCTCAACGCCCTGCCGGGCGTCAGCGCCGTCACGCCCCGCGGCGCCTTCTACGCTTTTCCGAACATCTCCGGCACGGGTTGGCGCGCGAAGCCCCTCGCCTCGGCGTTGCTGGAGGAGGCCGGCGTCGCCACGATCGGCGGCCCGGACTTCGGCCTTCACGGCGAGGGCTACATCCGGCTGAGCTACGCCAACACGCCCGAGAACATCGAGCGCGCGCTCGGCCGCATGGGCCGGTTCCTGGCCGAGCGCCGCCCGCACTGACGCGGTGCCGGACAAGAAAACGTCAATGGGTCGACAAGAAACCATCGCTCAGCGCTTGTGAGCGCCGGAAATCCGTGATTAATGACCATCCCAAGAAAAAGGGCCACCCCGAAGGGCGGCCCAAGTCTAGGGAGGAAACGCCCAAGAAGGGCATACAGCGCGTGCGCTGCAGAGCCTTTCTATGCTGCGGCGCACAAAAACGCAAGGCGTTTTTCCGCCCTCACCATCTCCGAACCGTCATGGCAGCCCCGCGCGGGCCGCACGGAGCCGCGACCGGCGCGCCGCGGAGCGGGACGCGATCTGGTTCGCCCCCATCACCAGCAGCAGGGCCAGGAGATCGGTCGCCGAGGCGTCGAACGGGTGGTCGAGGTTGAGCAGGCTCGCCGAGGCCGCCGCCACCGCCAAGCCCGACACCAGGGCCGTGAGGTTGGGGCGCAGCGGGCAGGCCCGCCGCACCATGATCGTCATCGCGCCCATCAGCGGCACCGACATCACCAGGATGTGTATCAGGCAATGCCGGGCCTCGCCCATCGCGGCCTCGCCGCTGCCCGGCACCGCCCACACGCGCAGGCAGCCGAGGCCGCTGGCCGACATCCACAGGAACAGCGCCGGCAGCGGCAGCAGCGCCCAGCGGGCGCCGCGGCCCGGCACGCTGAGTTCGAAGGCCGCCAGCGCTGCCAGGGCCGCCGTGGCGGTGGAGCCCGCGACCGCCATCCACATGTCGGGAGCCGCCGTCAGCCGGCGCCCCAGCGCCGGCATGTCGCAGGAGGGGGCCAGCACCAGCCCCATGGCGACGGCGAGGCCGATCCAGGCGGCGGCCCGCAGCGCCGGCGCCGGCAGGCGCCGCACGGGCACGAGCTCGGCCGAGAGGCCCGCCACGAGGTCGTCGAGGCTGCGCGTCGCCATGCCCTCACTCCGCCCCGTCGAAGCGCGCCCGCAGCGTCTTCAGCGCGCGGTGCAGGTTGACCTTCAGCGCACCCTTGGTCTTGCCGGTCTCGCGGGCGGCCTCGCCGAGCGAGCGCTGCTCGAAGGCCAGCAGTTCGACGGCCTCGCGCTGGACGGGCGACAGGGCCGCGACGACGCCCCGCACGTCCCGGCCCACGCCCTCGCCCGAGAGGGCGCCCTCGCCGAGGAGCGCGCCCTCGGGCGTCGCGGCGCCGTCCGGGTGAGCGTCGAGGGATGCGTCGTCCGACACCTCGCGCCGCTCCTGGCGGCCGCGGTGGCGCAGGTGGTCAATGGCGCGCCGCTGGGCGATGGCGCCGAGCCAGTTGGCGAAGGAGCGGGTGGGGTCGTAGGTTTGCCGCGCGCGGTGGACGGTGATGAGCACCTCCTGCGCCACGTCCTCGACGCTCTCGGGGCGCACGCCGGTGCGGCGCACCACGCGCTTCACGAAGGGGATGCATTCGCGCAGCAGCCGCTCGTAGGCCGCCCGGTCGCCCGCCTGCGCGGACGCCATCAGGGCCGACCAGACGGAATCGGAAGATGCGCTGCGGGCGGGGCTGTCGCGTTCCATGCCGATCCGGAAGGGCGCCGGTCCGGCGCCGATCCCGTATAGTCCCGCCGTCCCCGTGAACATAGCCGTCCATCCCGGCCGGCGGCGCGACAGCTGTCCGCGGGCATATCCTCCCGTTCGCGCGGGGGCGGGCGGCCGTTACCCTGCGCGGGGCTTGCGCGGGGAGGGGCCTGAGCCCGCCGCGCCTCAGAACCGCCGAACTCCGCCGTCACTCCCGATCCCGCCCCGGCGCGGTCGCCGGGGCGGGATGGGGGATCGATGGCACGACTGCCCTTCCGGCGCCTCGCGCGTTCCGCCTTCGCGGCGCTGGCCGCCCTCGCGGGCTGCGGGGTGGCCGAGGCCCATCCCCACGTCTTCGTCACCGCCCGCGAGCAGGTGATCTTCGGGCCGGACGGCCGGGTCGCGGGACTGCGGGCGGCCTGGACCTTCGACGACATGTATTCGTCCTTCGTCACCCAGGGCCTGGGGGCGCCGGACGCGATCCTGACGGCCGCGGAACTGGCGCCGCTGGCCAAGACCAACGTCGAGTCCCTCGCCGAATTCGGGTATTTCACGGTGGCCAAACTCGCCGGGCATCAGCTCGAGTTCGCCGAGCCGACCGATT
>CAXTFP010000182.1:0-6513 GCA_964243135.1 uncultured Lichenihabitans sp. | reverse complement strand
GGCGCGTGATCAATTTATCGCGGAGGCCACGCCGCGCGTCTTCGAGATTTGGATTCCGATCGCTGTCGTCCTACATCTGACGGCGCAACTCCTGATCAGGCTGCTGAGAAGCGAGGACTGACATGGCCGATTTCGTCATCTACGGTTGGCCGATCACCGCCCTGGTGCTGGCCGCTGTGTCGCTCTGTTACTTCACCTGGGAAGCGCGCCGCCTGGACCGTGCCGATGTGGCAGGTGCTCGGGACGCAGCCAAAGCCGCGCACCGCCGCGACGACCCTTCGGTACGACCTAGATGAACTTCAGCGCCTTCAGGCTGCTGTGGCCGTTGCGCCCGACGATGAGTGGTCGTGGATGGCGATGCCCATGGGCTTGGCGACCGCGATGATCTCGTGGGTCATGCGAATGTCGGCCGTCGACGGCGTCGGGTCGCCCGAGGGGTGGTTGTGGACCAGCACCAGGGCCGTCGAGCCCAGCTCCAGGGCGCGCCGCACCACCTCGCGCGGGTAGACCGGCGTGTGGTCGATGGTGCCGCGCCCCTGCACCTCGTCGTCGATCAGCATGTTGCGCTTGTCGAGGAACAGGATGCGGAACTCTTCCCGGTCGTTGAACGCCATGGCGGTGCGGCAATAGTCCAGCACCTCGCTCCAGGAGCCGAGGGTCGGCCGCGACTTCACGGCGCCCCGGGTGAGCCGCCGGGCCGCCGCCTCGACGATCTTCAGGTCCGTGATGGCGGACTCGCCCAGGCCCGGCACCTCGCGCAGCCGCTCGGGCCGGGCCGCGACAGTCTCGGCGAAGGAGCCGAAACGGGCGATCATCGCCTTGGCGAGCGGCTTCACGTCGCGGCGCGGGATGGCGCGGAACAGGATCAACTCCAGGAGCTCGTAATCCGCGACGCCGGCATCGCCGGCCGCGTTGAACCTTTGGCGCAGCCGGTCGCGGTGGCCGGCGTGGTGCGGCTCCCCGTCCGCGGCGCCCTCGCTCACGCGGCCGGAGCCGCGCCGTAGGGCGGCTGGTGCAGCCCCGCGGGCGACAGCGTGAAGATCTCCACCCCCGTCTCCGTCACGCCCACGCTGTGTTCGAACTGGGCCGACAGCGAGCGGTCGCGCGTCACGGCCGTCCAGCCGTCGCCCAGCA
Organism: uncultured Lichenihabitans sp.; assembly: GCA_964243135.1. Lineage (GTDB taxonomy): Bacteria > Pseudomonadota > Alphaproteobacteria > Rhizobiales > Beijerinckiaceae > Lichenihabitans. Next base: position 5,379 of record CAXTFP010000182.1, on the reverse strand, counting down.
CCTTCACGTGCGGGCGGCCGAGGTTCACCATGGGCTCCACGGTGAAGAACATGCCGGGCTTCAGCACCACGCCCTCGCCGCGCCGGCCGTAGTGCAGGATGTTGGGCTCGTCGTGGAACAGGCGGCCGATGCCGTGGCCGCAGAACTCGCGCACGATGGAGCAGCGCTCGCCCTCGGCATAGTCCTGGATGGCCGCGCCGATGTCGCCCGTGGTGGCGCCGGGCTTGACGGCCGCGACGCCGATCATCAGCGCCTCGTGCGTCACCTCCATCAGCCGCTCGGCCCGCCGCGGCACCTCGCCCACCGCGTACATGCGCGACGAGTCGCCGTGCCAGCCGTCCAGGATCAGCGTCACGTCGATGTTGAGGACGTCGCCCGAGCGGAGCGGCTTGTCGTCCGGGATGCCGTGGCACACGACGTGGTTCAGCGACGTGCAGATGGATTTGGTGAAGCCGCGGTAGTCGAGGGGCGCCGGATAGGCGCCGTGCGCCACGGCGAAGTCGAACACGAGCCGGTCGAGCGCCGCCGTGGTCACGCCGGGGCGGACCGCCGGCACCAGGAGGTCGAGCGCCTCGGCGCAGAGCCGGCCGGCCCGGCGCATGCCCTCGAAGGCGGGGGCGTCGTGGAGCTTGATCTGGCCGTTCTTGCGGCCCGGCGATGTCGCGGCTTCGACGAAGGTCATGATGACTCGGATGCGCGGGGGCAGAGGCGCCCGATCGCGAAAGGCGGGATGGATCCACGTTAAAGGATCGACCGGGCGAGTTCAAACCCGGCCGCGGGGGTCCCCTGCGCTCGCCCTTGCCAAGCCACCCTGCTTCGGTGAGACAGGGCGCATGACCTCCCGGGCCACGAACGACCTTTCGGCCTTCGGCCGCCACGCCCCCCGCGGCTGGCTGGCCGGGCTGGTGCGGGTCGCGCGGCTGTGCGGGATGGATTGGGCCGGGCGGCGCCTCGCCTTCGCGATCCGGGCCGTCGGCGTGCGGGCGCTGGCCGGCCGGCCGCTCGACGTCGAGGCGCTCGGCGCCCGCATGCGGCTCTATCCCGGCCACAACGTCGCCGAGAAGAACCTGCTGTTCACCCCGCAATATTTTGATCCCGAGGAGCGCCGCTTCCTCGCCGACCGGCTCGGCCCGGACTTCGTCTTCATCGATGTCGGCGCCAACGTCGGGGGCTACACGCTCTTCGCGGCCGCCCTCGGCGGCACGGGAGCGCGCATCCTCGCCATCGAGCCGCAGGGCGACATCTTCGAGCGGCTCACCTGCAACATCCGCCAGAACAGCTTCACCACCGTGAAGGCGCTGGAGATGGCGGTGGCGGATCGGGACGGCGAGATCACGCTCTTCGTCGACGCCAAGAACAAGGGCGAGACGTCGATGCGCCTCGTCGGCACGCACGGCGCGGGCGCCTCCGTGCGCGTGCCCGCCAAGGCGCTCGGCACGGTCGTGGCCGAGGAGGGCTACGACCGCATCGATGCGATCAAGCTCGACGTCGAGGGCGCCGAGGACCTCATCTTGGAGGCCTTCTTCCGCGACGTGGCGGCCCGGCACTGGCCGCGCCTGCTCATCGTCGAGGATGCCCCCGGCCGCTGGGCCATCGACCTGCCGGCGCTGATCGCCGCGCAGGGCTACCGCGCGGCCCTGAAGACCCGCACCAACGTGATTTACGAGCGCGATGCCGCCGAAGGATGAACCCATGCCGACCGCCGTCACAGCCGCCATCCTGGTCATCGGCGACGAGATCCTGTCGGGCCGCACCAAGGACAAGAACATCGGCACCATCGCGGACTACCTGACCGCGCGGGGCATCGACCTGCGCGAGGTCCGCATCGTGCCGGACGTCGAGGCCGAGATCGTGGCGGGTGTGAACGCGCTCCGGCACCGCTACACCTATCTGTTCACCACGGGCGGCATCGGCCCGACCCACGACGACATCACGGCCGACAGCGTGGCGGCGGCCTTCGGGGTCGGGATCGCCGAGGACCCGCGCGCGGTCGAGATGCTGCTCCAGCGCATGAAGCCCGAGGACCTGAACGAGGCCCGCCGCCGCATGGCCCGCATCCCCGACGGCGCGGAGCTGATCCGCAACGACATCTCCAAGGCGCCCGGCTTCATGCTGGGCAACGTGATCGTCATGGCGGGCGTGCCGTCCATCATGGGCAACATGCTGGACAACGTGGCGTCCCGGCTCGAAGGCGGCGCCCGCACCCTGTCGGAGTCGGTCGAGGCCGCCGGCCTGCCCGAGGGCGCCTACGCGGCCGAACTCGGGGCGCTCGCCGAGGCCCATCCCGAGGTGTCGATCGGCTCCTACCCGTCCGTCACGCCCGACGGGTTCCGCAACCAGATCGTCGTGCGGGGGCGCGACGCCGGCGCGGTGGCGGCCGCGCGCGATGCCGTCGTGGCGATGCTGGCGGGCTTGCAGGGCGACGGGGTTCCGGTGTAGCGCCCCCGCTCCAGCGACGGGCGGATGCGGGCGACGCGAGGGGGAAGCCGGGGATGAACGACCACGGAAACAAGGCCTTCCCGGTGTCCTGGGACCAGTTCCACCGCGACTGCCGGGCGCTCGCGTGGCGGCTGTCGGCGGCGGGGCCGTTCACGGCGCTGGTGGCCATCACCCGCGGCGGGCTGGTGCCGGCCGCCATCGTGGCGCGCGAGCTCGGCATCCGCACCATCGAGACGGTGTGCATCGCCAGCTACCACGACTACGACACGCAGGGCGGGCTCGACGTGCTGAAGGGCGTGTCGGAAGCCGTGCTTGGCCTGGACGAGGGCGCGAAGGTGCTGGTCATCGACGACCTCGTCGACACAGGCGGGACCGCCAGGCAGGTGCGCGAGATGCTGCCCCGCGCGCATTTCGCAACGATCTACGCCAAGCCGCTCGGCCGGCCGCTGGTCGACACGTTCGTGACCGAGGTCAGCCAGGATACCTGGATCTACTTCCCCTGGGACATGGGCCTGACCTTCCAGGAGCCGCTCGCCAAGGGTCAGCGGGGATAGGTGGCCTTCGAGCCTCCCGGCCGGTGCAATGGTGCCCGCAGGGGGGGTCGAACCCCCAAGCCTTTCGGCGACGGATTTTAAGTCCGCTGCGTTTACCAGTTTCGCCATGCGGGCCGAGCCGGCGCGGAAATTAGCACGGGGGCGGAAGGCGAGGAAAGCGGTTTCCGGCCACCCGCTCAGCGCGGGCTGAAGTCCGTGTCGGCCTTCACCTGCCGGCAATACGCGGCCATCAGCCGGGCGCAGTCCTCGACGTCCTTCAGGCTCAGCAACTCGACGGGGGTGTGCATGTAGCGCAGCGGCACGCCGAGCAGCCCCGTGGCCATGCCGGCCCGGTTGAGCTGCATGGCGTTGGCGTCCGTCCCCGTGCCCGCGTGGTGGACGCTGACCTGGTAGGGGATGCCGGCCTCCCGCGCCGCGCGGGTGACGAGGTCGAAGGTCACGTGGTTCGTGTTGGGGCCGCGCGACACGCTCGGGCCCTTGCCGATCTCGAGCTGGCCGTGCAGCGTCTTGCTGATGCCCGCGTAGTCGGTCGCGTGATTAACGTCGACCGCGAGGCCGGTCTGCGCCCCGATGGCGTAGCTGGCGGTGCGGGCGCCGCGCAGCCCGATCTCCTCCTGCACGGTGGCGACCGCGTAGACGCCGACGTCCGCGTCGAGGCCGCCCTCCTCCTTCAGCAGGCGCAGCGCCTCCGCCACCACGAAGGTGCCCATCTTGTTGTCGAAGCCCCGCGCCGTCGCCCGGTCGCCCATGAGGGCCTGGAACTCGCACTGGTAGGTCGCCACGTCGCCGAGGCTGACGATCTCCTCGGCCTCGGCGCGCGAGCCGGCCCCGACGTCGATCCACAGGTCCTTCAGCTCCGGCTTGCGCTTGCGCTCCGCCTCGTCCTGGAGGTGGATGGCGGTGCGGCCGATCACCCCGGGGATGCGCTGCCGGCCGTGCACCCACACCCGCTGACCCACCGCGACCGCGCTGTCGTGCCCGCCGATGCCGCGGAAGTGGATCTGACCGGAGTCGTCGATGTGGTGCACGATGAAGCCGAGCTCGTCCATGTGCCCGGCCAGCATGATCCGCATGGGGGCGTCGGGATGCAGCACGGCCGTGACGTTGCCGTGGACGTCCGTGCCGACGCGGTCGGCATAGCCTTCCGTGTAGGCGCGGTAGAGGCGCGCCGCGGGCTGCTCGTAGCCGCTCGGCGAGGGGGCGTCGACGATGCTGCGGAGGAAGTCGAAAGATGCTGTTCTCATGGGACCTCTATAGCAGAGCGGCGCGCGGCGGGAAGGAGGCCCCGCGTCCCGCGCCCGGCGACAGCGGATCCGCGCCCGTGCTATCCTGATCGCCATGGCCACCAGACCCTCGGCTCGGTCGAGCTTCCGCGGCAGGAGTGCCGCCCCGACGATCTTCGACGGCACCGCGCCGGCTCCCGACGCCGCGGAGGGCGAGGCCGGCCGGCTCGGCAACACGCCCGAGGTCAGCGTGTCCGAGCTGTCGGGGGCGCTGAAGCGCACGGTCGAGGAGCGGTTCGGCTACGTCCGGGTGCGGGGCGAGGTGTCGAACTACCGCGGGCCGCATTCCTCCGGCCACGCCTACTTTTCGCTGAAGGACGAGGGCGCCCGTATCGACGCCGTCGTGTGGCGCACGAGCTTCGGCCGCCTGCGCGTCAAGCCCGAGGAGGGTATGGAGGTGGTGGCCACCGGCCGGATCACCACCTTCCCGGGCAAGTCCGCCTACCAGATCGTCATCGAATCGCTGGAGCCGGCCGGCGTCGGCGCCCTCATGGCCATGGTCGAGGAGCGGCGGCGGCGCCTCAGCGCGGAGGGGCTGTTCGACGCGGCCCGCAAGCGCCCTCTGCCGTTCCTGCCGGCGGTGCTCGGCGTCGTCACCTCGCCGACGGGCGCCGTGATCCGCGACATCCTCCACCGCGTCGCCGACCGCTTCCCGCGCCGCGTGCTGCTGTGGCCCGTGCGGGTGCAGGGGGAGGGCAGCGCCGAGGAGGTGGCCCGCGCCATCCGCGGCTTCGACGCGCTCGCCCCCGGCGGCCGGCTGCCGCGCCCCGACGTGCTCATCGTGGCGCGGGGCGGCGGATCGCTCGAAGACCTGTGGGGCTTCAACGACGAGGTCGTGGTCCGCGCGGCCGCGGAGTGCCGCATCCCCCTCGTCTCGGCCGTGGGCCACGAGACCGACTGGACCCTGCTCGACCACGCGGCCGACCTGCGCGCCCCCACCCCCACGGGCGCGGCCGAGCTCTGCGTCCCCGTTCGGGCCGAGCTCGCCGTCGGCATCGACCGGCTGGGGGCCCGCCACGGCGCCGCGGCGCTGCGGCGGGTGGAAGGCGCGCGCGACGCGCTGCGCTCCTGCGAGACGGTGATCCGCGTCCCCGCCGAGCCGG